>DASURM010000021.1:0-3019 GCA_036280035.1 Burkholderiaceae bacterium
CCCAGCCAGTGGGGCGAGAACTCCGAGGCGCTGTTCGTCACCAGCAGCTTCGTGCATCCCGACGCGGCCACCGCGGCGGCGCGCTTCGCCAACGAGGAAGAGGCGTTCGTCTACAGCCGCTTCAGCAACCCCACCGTCACGATGATGGAGCGCCGCCTTGCCGCGCTGGAAGGCAGCGAGGCGTGCATCGGCACCGCCAGCGGCATGGGCGCGATCACGATGATCGTGCTCGGCCTGCTGAAGGCAGGCGACCACGTGATCTGCTCGCACAGCGTGTTCGGCTCGACGATCCGGCTGCTCGGCGACTTTGCGAAGTTCGGCGTGCAGACCAGCTTCGTGTCGCAGACCGACGTGGCGCAGTGGCGCGCTGCCGTGCGGCCAGAGACCAAGCTGCTGTTTGCCGAATCGCCGACCAACCCGCTGACCGAGGTGTGCGACATCGCCGCGCTGGCGACGATCGCGCACGCCGCCGGCGCGCTGCTGGTGGTCGACAACTGCTTCTGCTCGCCGGCGTTGCAGCAGCCGCTCAGGCTCGGTGCCGACATCGTGATGCACTCGGGCACCAAGTACCTCGACGGCCAGGGCCGCGTGATCGCCGGCGCGCTGTGCTGCAGCCAGCAACTGATCGACGAGAAGTTCACGCCGGTGCAGCGCAGCGCCGGCATCACGCTGTCGCCGTTCAACGCCTGGGTCGTGCTCAAGGGCCTGGAGACGCTGGCGCTGCGCATGCACGAGCAAAGCGCGCGCGCGCTCGCGCTCGCGCGCTGGCTCGAGCAGCATCCGGCGGTCGAGCGCGTCTATCACCCGGGTCTGCCGTCGCACCCGCGGCACGAGCTGGCGATGCGCCAGCAAGGCGGCGTCGGCGGCCCGGTGGCCTCGTTCGTCGTGCGCGGCGAGAGCGCCGAGCGTGCACGCGCCAACGCGTTCGCGGTGATCGACGCAACGCGCGTGTGCTCGATCACCGCCAACCTCGGCGACACCAAGACCGCGATCACGCATCCGGCGAGCACCACGCACGGCCGACTCAGCGAGGCGCAGCGCCAGGCTGCCGGCATCACGCAAGGCGCGATCCGCATCGCGGTGGGGCTCGAAGACCTCGACGATCTGAAGGCCGACCTCGCGCGCGGGCTCGACGCGATCCGATGAGTGCCACGGTGGTCCGCACTCGCATCGCGCCGTCGCCCACGGGTTTTCTGCACCTCGGCACCGCGCGCACCGCGCTGTACTCGTGGGCGTACGCGCGCCACTTCGGCGGCCAGTTCGTGTTGCGCATCGAAGACACCGACGTCGCGCGTTCGACGCAGGAGTCGGTCGACCAGATCCTCGACGCGATGCACTGGCTCGGGTTGAGCTACGACGAGGGTCCGGTGCACCAGATGCACCGGCTGCCGCGCTACCACCAAGTGGCCGAGGCGATGATCGTCGCCGGTACCGCCTACCGCTGCTACTGCACGCCCGAGGAACTCGACGCGATGCGCGAGGCGCAGCGCGCGCGCGGCGAGAAGACGCGCTACGACGGCCGCTGGCGCCCCGAGCCTGGCAAGACGTTGCCCTTGCCCGCCGCCGGCGTGCAGCCGGTGGTGCGCTTTCGCAACCCCACCTCGGGCAACGTGAGCTGGGACGATCTGGTCAAGGGCCCGATCTCGATCCACAACGCCGAGTTCGACGACCTCATCCTGTTGCGCCCACCGCCGGCCGATGCGCCCGACGGCGCGCTCGGCGTGCCGACCTACAACTTCGCGGTCGTCGTCGACGACATCGACATGCGCATCACGCACGTCTTCCGCGGCGACGAGCACATCAACAACACGCCGTGGCAGATCAACCTCTTCCGCGCGCTGGGTGCGCCGCTGCCGCAGTTCGGCCACTGTCCGATCATCCTCGGCGAAGACGGGCTCAAGCTGTCCAAGCGCCGCGGTGCCGTCAGCGTGATGGCGTACGAAGAGACTGGCTACCTGCCCGAGGCGATGCTCAATTACCTGGCGCGGCTGGGCTGGAGCCACGGCGACGACGAGTTGTTCAGCCGCGAGCAGATGGTGCAGTGGTTCGACGGCAGCCACCTCGCCAAGAGCCCGGCGCAATGGGATCCGACCAAGCTCGCGTGGGTCAACGCGCACTACGTCAAGGTCGCCGACGACGCGCGCCTCGCCGCGCTGGTGGTGCGCCACCTGGCCGCGCTCGGCGTTTCGGCCGACGCCGCCGACCCGCGCCTCGCGCAGCGCTGTGCGCTGTTCAAGGACCGCTGCGCGACGCTGGTCGAACTGGCGCGCTGGATCGCGATGTTCGAGCGGCCCGCGCCGCCGAGCGACCAAGACCGCGCGGCGCATCTGGGTGCCGCGTCGCAGCCTGCGCTGCGTGCCGTGCGCGAGCGTCTGGCCGGCGCCGCCTGGGACAAGGCCGGCATCGCGCAGGCGATCAAGGAGACGCTGGCCGAGCACAAGCTCAAGATGCCGCAGCTGGCGATTCCGCTGCGCGTGGCGGTGTGCGGCCGCACGCAGACGCCGGCGATCGACGCCGTGCTGGCGCTGTTCGATCGCGCCACCGTGATCGAACGGCTCACGGCCGCGCTCGGCTGAAGCGCGCGCGAGTGCCACCGCAAAGGCCCCTATAATCGCGCCCTCGCTCGATGCGCGTTGCCGTGCGGCCCGTTGGGGGTATAGCTCAGCTGGGAGAGCGCTTGCATGGCATGCAAGAGGTCAGCGGTTCGATCCCGCTTACCTCCACCACACGCCAGCACGCATCGAGAGACGACGATCGCTGACCCCTTCGTCTAGAGGCCCAGGACACGACCCTTTCACGGTTGTAACAGGGGTTCGAATCCCCTAGGGGTCGCCACCTTATCCCCCGTAGCTGCACTACTCGACCTGATCGAGTAGTGCAGCCGGGCGGTGGCGCTGGTCGGGTTAAGTTCAATCCGATCAAGGAGTTCCGCCAACATGACGCGGGCCTCTGCGCGTCGATCCTTGTTGGGGGCCAGTTCCGAGATTTCGTCGAAGAGCCGGCGCAAGAGGGCACGCAC
>DASURM010000022.1:0-2351 GCA_036280035.1 Burkholderiaceae bacterium
CGTTGTCGCGGTTGTAGCGGCTGGTGGCGCGCAGCTCGGGCGCGCCGGGGTCGAGGTCGCCGATCTTCAGCCGCAGGCTGACCGCGTGGCCCGCCACCGCCAGCAGCAGCGCCGCCGCCACCGCGGCGATCGCCCAGCGCCGCTCGGTGAAGCGCACCAGCACGCCGAACAGGCGGTTGAAGCCCTGCTTGTTCGCGTCCTCGCTGTCGGCCTTCAGCGCGCGCGCGGCGGCCGCATCGCTGACGCCGACGTAGCTCAGCAGCACCGGCAGCAGGATCAGGTTGGTGAAGATCAGCACCGCGACGCCGAGGCTGGCGGTCAGCGCCAGATCCTTGATGACCGGGATGTCGATCGCCATCAGTACCGCGAAGCCCACCGCGTCGGCCAGCAGCGCGGTCAGGCCGGCCAGGAACAGGCGGCGGAAGGTGTAGCGCGCGGCCACCAGCTTGTGCGCTCCGCGCGCGATGTCCTGCATGATGCCGTTCATCTTCTGCGCGCCGTGGCTGACGCCGATGGCGAACACCAGGAACGGCACCAGGATCGAGTACGGGTCGAGCTCGAAGCCGAGTGCGGCCACCAGCCCGAGCTGCCACACCACCGCCACCAGCGAACACGCCAGCACCAGCGCGGTCGAGCGCACGCAGCGCGTGTACAGCCAGATGATCACCGCCGCGATCAGCGCGGCGATCGCGAAGTACATCGCCACCTGCATCAGGCCGTCGATCAGGTCGCCCACCAGCTTGGCGAAACCGATCACGTGCATGCGCAGCGTGCCGTCGGCCTCGACGTTGGCGCGCATCTGGTCGAGCGTGTGCGACAGCGCGCGCACGTCGATCGGCTGGCCGGTCTTGGGGTCGCGGTCGAGCAGCGGCACCACCAGCATGCTCGACTTGAAGTCGTTGCCGACCAGGCTGCCCACCAGCCCCCCGCGCGCGATGTTGTTGCGCAGCGCTTCGGTGGCCACGGCCGAGCCGTCGTAGTTGTCGGGCATCACCGGGCCGCCGCGGAAGCCCTCTTCGGTGACCTCGGTCCAGCGCACGCCCGGCGCCCACAGCGACTTGACCCAGGCGCGGTCGACGCCCGGCGTCAGGAAGATGTCGTCGTGGATCTTGTGCAGCGTCGCCTGGTATTTGGGGTCGAAGATGTCGCCCTGGCGCGCCTCGACCACGATGCGCAGCGCGTTGCCCAGGCCGCGCAGCTCGTTGCGGTTCTCCAGGTAGTTCTGGATGTACGGGTGGCTGCGCGGGATCATCTTCTCGAAGCTCGCGCTCAGGCCGAGCTTCGTCGCGGCCAGCGCGCCCAGCAGCAGCGTCACCAGCGCGCAGACGATCATCACCGTGCGGCGGTGGTTGAACACCGCGCGCTCGAGCAGCGAGCCGGTGGCGGGGTCGAAGCCTTCGATCGAGGCGTCGCCGGCGATCGGGGTGGCAGTGAGGGTGTGCATCGTGTGCCCCTGATTCAAGCCAAGGCCACCGCGTGGACGCCACGCGGTCCGGCCACCAGCAGCGTGCCGGCCTGCGCACTCACCACGGCCGCTGCAGGGAAAGGCCGCTGCTGCCGCAGCGGCGCGAAGCTCGCGCCGTCGCCGCTGCCGACCAGCACCTGGCCGGCCTGGCTGACCAGCACGATGCGCTCGCCATCGACCAGCGTGCCCGCGGTGAGCCCCGCGGTGACGCCGGTGGCCACAGCCTGCCAGTTGCGGCCGTGGTCGGTGCTGCGCACCACGTTGCCGCGCAGGCCGAAGGCCAGCACCGCGCGCTCGTTGCCGACCACGCCGAACAACGTGCCCGGGTACGGCGTGGTCAGCGCGGCGAAGCGGCCGGCGGCGGCGTCGTGCTTGAGCAGCAGGCCCTGTTCGCCGGCGAGGTAGAGGTCGCCGCCGACGCGACGCACCGCGTACAGATGCAGCGCCTTGGGGTTGTCGGTGGCGTGCAGCAGCGGCTCCCACGTCGCCCCTCCGTCGCCCGTGCGCAGCACGAGGCCGAAGGCGCCGACCACGAAGCCGTTGCGCGCGTCGTCGAACCAGACGTCGAGCAGCGGGTTCTCGGCGCCCTGCGCCGCGAAGCGCCTGGCCTCTTCGAGCCACTTGGCGTCGCCGCTTCGCGTGTAGTAGGCAACCAGCACCTCGCCCAGGCCGCGGCCGTCGAGCTGGCGCACCCAGTTGCGCCCGCCGTCGCTGCTGTGGAGCACCACCGCGTCGTGGCCGACCGCCCAGCCCGCCTGCGGCGTGCCGAAGCTCACCGCCACCAGGTCGCTGCTCACCGGTACCGGCGACTGCTGCCAGCCCTTGCCGGCGTCGTTGCTGACCAGCACGTGCCCGCGCTGGCCGACCGCGACCACCGACGAACCGG
>DASURM010000023.1:0-6223 GCA_036280035.1 Burkholderiaceae bacterium
ACTGGGCCACGCTCAGGCGCATCGCTCCCAGGATGTCGTCGAGCGTCTTGACCACCGCCTGCGCCATCGGGCGGCTGCCGCAGACGCGCACGATGGCACCCTTGGAGAACAGCTCGCGCAGCCGCGCGGCGTCGCGGTGCAGCGCGTCCTGCACGTAGCCCCCGCCGTCGGGCGTGCGCGAGAAGACGGTGCGCAGGCTGGTCAGGCGACGCTCGCGCAACCAGCCCTCGAGCTGCGGGCCGAAGTAGTAGTCCAGCGCCGGGTTGCGTGCGCCGAAATACAGGTGCATCGCCTGGCCCCGCTCGTTGGCGCGAATGAAGCCCGCCAGCGGCGCCACGCCCGTACCGGCGCCGATGAGCAGCACGGGCCGGCGTGCGCTTTCCAGCACGAAGCCGGGGTTGGCTTGGACGAAAGCCTGGATGGGTTCGCCCGGCTGCAGTGCGTGCAGGTGAGCCGAGCAGAGGCCGCCGGTCAACTTGCGCACGCAGATCTCGACGAAGCCGTCGCGCCAGCCCGAGGCCAGCGAGTAGTAGCGCGGCACGCTGGAGCCGGGCGGCACCACACCCAGCAGATCGCCGGCGGCAAAGCGTGCGAGGCCGCGCCCGCGCAGGCGATCGAACCCGCGCTGCGCCGGCCACGCAAAGCGCAGGATGACCGCGGGCTCGCCCGCGCCGCCGGGGTAGTCGTCGCGCGACAGCAGCGTGAGCGCGGTGGTGGCCGGCAGGCGCGGCTTGTAGTCGAGGATCAGCGGCTCGCCCAGCGCCTGCGCCAGCGCCTCGCCCCAGCGCGCGAACTCCTGCGCCGATTGCTGGTGAATGCGCTCGAGCGGCAGCAGCGGCGCCCAGCCCTTGGCGCGCAGCGCCTCGTCCAACGCCTCGGCATAGGCACAGAAGCCGCTGAACTGCCGGTCGCCGAAGCCCAACACGGTAGTCGGTGCTGCTGTGACCGGCTGGCGAGCGATGCGCTGCAGCGCCTGCGCGGCATGCGCCGGCGCCTGACCATCGCCGTAGGTGGCGGCCAGCACGAAGATCTGCCTCGCCGCGGCCGTCGCCCGGAAGTGCTCGAGGCCGCTGGTGTGGACCTTGTGGCCACCGCGCACCAGGGCGGCGTGCAGCGCCTCGGCAAAGCCCCACGTGCTGCCGCCTTCGCTGGCGACGAAGATCAGCATGTCGGCCTGCTGCAGCGCGCTGTTGTCCGTGATGCGCGGCGTGCGGCGGCGCGCCTGCTGCCACAGGATCAGCCCCGAACCCCAGAACAGCGGGATGCTGGCCGCGGCGATCCCCAGCACCAGCGCCCACACCCAAGCACCCTCGCCGGTATGCAGCAGCATCGCCCAGTCGTGGGCGCGCTGCGCGGGCGAGGCGTCGATCCAGGCCAGCGTCTGCCCTGAGCGCCGGTCGATCCAGCCGCGGCCTTGCGCAGTGGCCACCTTCCAGGTGTCCTCGGGGTCGGCGGCCGCCGGAAAGTTCAGGCGGCGCAAGTCCTGCACGCGCAGGCCCTGCAGCAGCGCAAGCTGGCCGGCTGACAGGTCGGCCTGCGCAGCGGCAGCGGACACCACGTCGGGGTCGCTTTCGGCCTCGAGCGACACCAGGCCGAAGGTGGCCGCGCTCATGTACAGCGCCGTCACCGACGACACGAACAGCACGGCGACCACCACGCGCCCCGTCAGCACATGAATCCGCTGCACCGTCGTGCCCCGCACCTTCGAGGCCAGCCGCCGCCAGCCGCCCATGCGGCGCAGCATCAGCAGCAGGCCCGACAGCGA
This sequence comes from Burkholderiaceae bacterium, assembly GCA_036280035.1. Lineage (GTDB taxonomy): Bacteria > Pseudomonadota > Gammaproteobacteria > Burkholderiales > Burkholderiaceae_C > JAEUPI01. The sequence continues at coordinate 1,766 of DASURM010000023.1, forward strand.
CAACACGAACATCGCCAAGGCAACGGCCGCCGCCGCCAGCCGGCCGCCATCGCCGAGCAGGAACGAGCGATGCAGGTTCTTGACCCAGCGCGAGACCGCGGAGGTCCGGTAGGGGCCAAGTACCCGACCGTCGGCCGCATCGACGCGCGAGGCGCGAGCCTGGTCGGCATCGAAGGCAAAGACCACGATGTCGCCCGAGGGCAGGCGGCGGATCTCCTCGGCACCAGGGATCGTCGCCGACACCCGCTCGGCCAGCACCGACACCGGCAGATCGCTTGCTGCCGGTTGCGACTGCCACGCGTCGCGCACGGGGTTCCAGGCCAGGATGGTGCCGGTGATTCCCAGCACCAGGGCCACGCTGCCCGCGATCAACCCCAACCAGCGATGGACCAGCCGCCAGCTCATGCCTTGCACTCACTGAAGCTGGAAGGTGACCGACTGGATGTATTGCCGACCGGCCTGAGGCTTGCCTGCGTTGGCCGAACTCAGCGGCAGGCGAACCTCGCTCGGGCTGTCGCGCATCTTTTCGACGGCGGCGTCGATGCGGATCTCGTAGCCGGCGTCGATCAGCGCGTCGGCGAGATCGGCCGTGACCTTGAGCGTCCGCCCCTGGCCGACGCTGGCGCCGGTCACGCCTTGCAGCCGCTTGGCGTCGCGCGCCGACAACCGGTTCCAGTCGGACAGGTTGCTGTAGTACTTGGCCTTGCCACCGGCCACCCACAGGGTGCGGACGTAGGCGCCCTTGGCGTCGGTGAGGTACACGGCCAGATAGGCGCCGTCGCCGCCGTAGTTCTTCAGCGTGGCCGACACGGTGACCGGGCGGCTCTGCGCGAGGGCGGGGATGGCCAGCGCGCAGCTTGCGGCCAGGGTGGTCATCAGAGGTTTGGACATGGGGCACTCTCGTTGCGGGTTATTCGATCTGGCCGCGCGCCGCGCTGCCCGAAGATGGCAGCGGCGTGGCGCCGCGCTGGCGTTCGCGCTCGGGTTCGTGCAGCTTCATCTTCAGCAGACGCAGCGTCTGCGGGTCGAGCTTGGCCTTGAAGGCCCGCCCCTGGGCGTCCCTGCCGCGCAGTTCGTAGCAGCCGTCGTCGATCTTCAGGTGCTGCACCTTCCAGCCTTGCTCGGCCGCCATGCGCATCACGGCGTCGCGCGACTGCCACTGCTGAACCGGAGCGTCGCAGTCGTCGTCGGCCCACGCGACCGTCACGGCCAGGCACAGCGCCACGATCAGCGCGCCGTGCGCAATGGGTTTGCGGCTCGTCATCATGGCGATGTGTCTCCTCTTCAGCGACTCGACGGTCTGGCAAACGATTCGCGATTCCTCGTCGGCAGCGGCTTCAATCGCCGCGGCGAGTCCGCTCCACGGTGCCGGTGGTGGCGTTGACGTAGAGCTTGACGCGCTCGCCCTGGGCGTTGCGCGCCTTGACCTCGTAGCGGCCGCCGGAGAACTCGATCTCGCGCATGTCGCGGTAGCCGGCGGCCTCCATGCGGTCGTAGATGTCGCGGATGGTGAGCTGCGGGGCGGTCGCCGCCGTCGTGGCCGCGGGTGCCGGCGCCGGTGCGGGTGTTTGCGCCAGTGCGACGCCCGCCGCCAGGGCAGCGCCCGCGGCGACAGCGACGAGAAGGCGGCGGTTGGGGTGCGTGATCGGTTGCATGGTCGAGACTCCTGCTGTGCAGCCCGGCACTGCGCTGGGCATGGCGGCGATTCTGGAAAGACCACGCTGAACCAACGCTGTGTGCGGCGCTCATCTTGTGTTCATCTTGGCCATGCGCGAGAGGCGCCCATGAGCACCCACCAAGCGGTCTGTGGGAGGCACGCCGCGCGATGGCGTTGCCGCCCAATCGCTGCAGGCGATGACGACGTGCGCGTCCGCGCTCAGCGTCGCGCGCCGGCGCGGCTCACGCCCGCCGCACGGTTCTTGGTCGGGTGGAGACGGTGCGCCGACGCCCGATGCTGCCGCGAACCGCGTTGGCGCTCCGGGTCAGCCCGAGATCCACGGCTGCCTGCAGCGACGCATGGCGCGTTTCGATCAGCACGCTCGGCAGCCCGATCAACACCACCTTGATGCGGCACGACTTGTCGCTGCCGCCGCGCGGGCCGTTGACGTCGCCCACGCGCACGCTGACGCGCTCGATCGCCTCGGCGAACTTGCCGAGCTTGATGCCGAGCTTGCGGCGGATGTAGGCGCGGTCTTCGACATCGAGCGCCTGCTCGATCGAGCGGATGTACGCCGGAATCAGCGCGGTCGGGGCGCGACCGCTCGCCACCTTGACCTGCCGCGGCAGGTACGACGGCATCTCTGCGCGACGCGCGCTGTCGGGCTGACGGGGTCTGCTGGGCTTGCGAAGTGTGCTCATCTCGCTCTCGACGCCACGGGCTTCAGCGGCCGGTGTACTTCGATGCCGCCCGCGTCTTCTCGCGATGCTGCTGGCAGGCCAGGCAGCGCTTCGCGGTGGGGTAGGCTTCGAGCCGCTTGTATTCGATTGCCTCGCCGCAGTCGATGCAGATGCCGAATCGACCGGCGGCCAGGCGCTGCTCGGCCGCGACGATGTCGCGCACTTCGCCCACGTCGCGGACGACCTCGGACTCGGTGATGTCGCGCAGCAGGCTGGCCACCGACTCGTCGGCCGCATCGCCGCCTTGGCCGAGCAGATCGACAAACTGGCTGCGGGCAGTCGGCGCCAGGGCGGTGCGAATCTCCGCCAGCAGCGACGCCTTGCGCTCACGCATCCGCTCGGCGAGCCGATGCTGTTGATCTGGTGTCAGGCTACTCATGGTGCCGAGCATATCGTTCACAGGGGCAACGACGTTGATCCGCATCATGGCCGGCGCCTTCTGCGCGGCGGCGTCGCGGTGCGGGCCCGAACGGCCGCGCTGCTCAGTTCTGCGCGAACTCCTGCAGCGCCTTCGCATCGACCACGCTGACCCGCTCGCGCTCGAGCCTGACCCAGCCGCGATCCTCGAAGCCGCGCAGCAAGCGGCTGACGAAGACGCGCACGCTGCCCAGATCGTCGGCCAGGTTCTGGTGCGTGGCCTGGATCACCGGGCCACGCTGCACCAGCAGGCGCGCGAGCCGGGTGTCGAGCTTGCGGAACGCGACCTCGTCGACCAGTTCCATCACCTCGGCCAGCCGCGCGCCGTAGGTGTCGAACACGAAGCGGCGAAACAGCGGCTGCTGCAGGATCAGCTCCTGGAACATCGCCGGCGGGATCCGCAGCAGCGTGACGTCGGACTCGGCCACGCCACGCGCGGCGTACTCGGTCTGCCCGAGCAGGCAGCCGCCCGACAGGATGCACGCCTCGCCCGGGCCGACGCGGTAGAGCACGATCTCGCGCCCCTCGGGCGAGGTTTTCGCGACGCGCACGCTGCCGTCGAGCATCAGCGGGAAGCCTTCGCAGCGCATGTGGGGCTCGAACAGCACGCTGCCGGCCGGCACGCGGCGCAGCGGCGCGGCGGCCAGCAGAGCGTCGAGTTGGGCCGGCGGCAGTTGCGCGAGCGCCGGAAAGCGCGCCAGCAGCAGCTCGCGGGTGCTTGGGTTCTCGCTCACGACCCGCTCCGGCCGCGGTCGCGGCGGGGCCGGTTGCCGCCGCTGTGCAACCAACGTGGCAGACGCGCGGCCCCGGCCGCGGCAAGCTGCCCGCCATCGTCATCGCAACCCATCGCAGGAACTCCCATGCAGCTCGAAAACGTCATCCGCCTGTTCGCAGGCACCGTGATTCTGGTCTCGCTGGCGCTCGGCGCAGCGGCGAGCCCATTGTTCCACTCGGCCCACTGGCTGTGGTTGACCGCGTTCGTCGGCTTCAACCTCGCGCAAAGCTCGCTCACCGGGCTGTGCCCGCTCGAGACGATCCTGCGCAGGCTCGGCCTGAAGAGCGGCGGCGCGGCCTGCGGCGTGTAACGTCGCACGAAGCGGCGGGCGGCGCTGCCGCAGCGCGGCAGCGCCGCGCCTTCCTGAGCGCTGTCGGCCGCAGCGCGGTTCGCCGCAGCGATGCCTGCAGACGCAGCGTCGGCGACAGGGTTCGCGCAGCGGAGCGACAATGCCTGCGGCCTCGGCTGGGCTTTCGTGCTTCGGCCGTCATGCACTGCCGGCACGCCGACCGTAGCCGCCCGCCGCTCGCCGTCGAAAGGAAGCAACCATGAACACCGTCGATTCGAACGACGCTGCCCGCGCGTTCGTGGCCGCGCGCGACTTTCTGCTCGCGCAGCGCAGCGACCAAGCCGTGGCCGCGCGCGATTTCCGCTGGCCCGTGCTCGACCGCTCCGACTTCAATTGGGCGCTCGACTACTTCGACGCGCTGGCGCGCGACAACGATGCCCCGGCGCTGTGGATCGTCAACGAGGACGGCAGCGAGCTGAAGCGCACGTTCCGGCAACTGTCGCAGCGCTCGGCGCAGGTGGCCAACTTCCTGCGCGCGCACGGGGTCGGGCGTGGCGATCGCGTGCTGCTGATCCTCGGC
>DASURM010000024.1:0-13359 GCA_036280035.1 Burkholderiaceae bacterium
TCGTGCTGCAACAGGTGGAACGCCATGCGCTGCGCCGAGCGTGCGCCGACGCCGGGCAGGCGGCGCAACGCATCGAGCAGATCCTGCAGCGCCCGTTCGGTCACACGCGGACGCGGTTCAGAACGGGAACTTCATGCCCGGGATCTGCGGCATGCCGGCGGTCAGCTTGCCCATCTTCTCCTGCGACGTGGCCTCGGCACGCCGGATGGCATCGTTGAACGCCGCCGCCACCAGATCTTCGAGCATGTCCTTGTCGTCGCCCAGCAGGCTGGGGTCGATGCTGAGGCGCTTGACGTCGTGCCGGCAGGTCATCGTGACCTTCACCAGGCCAGCTCCAGCCTGTCCCTCGACCTCGATCGTGGCCAGCTCCTCCTGCGCCTTGCGCAGGTTCTCCTGCATCGCCTGCGCCTGCTTCATCAGGCCGGCCAACTGGTTCTTCATCATGCTGAGGGGTTCCTTTGAACGGGCTTGATCGATCCGGGCACGATGCGTGCCGTCTTGAACTGCGACATCAGCTCGCGCACCACCGGGTCGCTGGTCATCGTTTCCTCGGCCTGTTGCTGCGCGCGCGCTCGCGCGGCAGCCTCGCGCAGCGCCGGGCTGTCGAGCGGCACGCCTTCGACCAGCTCGAGTTCGACCGGCTCGCTCTGCGCCGCGGCGATCGCCGCCTGCAGCTTGTCGCGCAACGCCGGAGTCCGCAGCGATTCGCGTTCGGTGCGCAACCGCCAGCGCGTGCCTCGTGGCCCGATCGATGCGTCGAGCCACTCGCTTTGCATGGCCAGCTCGCGCACCAGCGCGGCGATCAGGCCGCGCTGCGACAGCGTGGCCACCAGCGCCGCCCAGCGTTCGCCCAGCTCGGTGGGTTGCAGCGTCATCGTGCTGCTTGCCCCAGCCTCGACCTGCGGATCGCGAGCGGCGGCGCGCGCGGGCAATCTTTCATGGTCGGGGGCGTCGACCCACGGCGGGGGTTCGCCCCGGCTGACGCTGGCAGCCGCCTTCGCGCTCGACCCGGCGACGGCGGCCGCGCGCCTCGACGGCGCAGCCGACTCGATGCCCACCGTCCCGGGCGGCGCCGCCGGGAACGCCAGGAAGCGCAGCAGCACCATCGCCAACGCCGCGTACTCGTCGTTGAGCAGCGGCAACTCCTCGCGGCCGTGGATGGCGAGGCTGTACAGCAGCTGCACCTCATCGGCCGGCCACGCGCGCGCCAGCCGCGTGGCTTCGGGCGTGTCGGGGTCTGCGTCGTCGAGCGCGTCGGGCACGGCCTGCGCGATCGCCATCTGCTGCAGCAGCACGGCCAACTCCTCGAGCGCCGCGGCCGCCGATCGGCCGCGCTGGCGAAGGTCGTCGACCGCTGCCAGCACGGCCGCGCCATCGCGTGCGCCCAGCGCCTGGACGAGGGCCGAAGCCACCGAGCGTTCGACGCTGCCGAGCATCGCGCGCACGGCGGCCTCGTCGAGCCTGCCGCCTCCATACGCGATGGCCTGGTCGGTCAGCGACAGCGCGTCGCGCATCGAGCCGCGCGCGGCCCGCGCCAGCAGACGCAGCGAGCCCGCGTCGTGCGCCACCTGCTCGTCGGCCAGCACGCGCGCCAGGTGTTCCTGCACGGTCTGCGGCGCCATCGGCCGCAGATTGAATTGCAGGCAGCGGCTGAGCACCGTAGGCAGCATCTTGTCGGGATCGGTGGTGGCCAGCACGAACTTCAAGTAGTCCGGCGGCTCTTCCAGCGTCTTCAACAAGGCGCTGAAGGCGTCCTTCGTGAGCTGGTGCGCCTCGTCGATCATGAAGACCTTGAAGCGGCCGACGCTCGGCTTGTACGCGGCGCGCTCGATCAGGTCGCGCGCCTCGTCGATGCCGCGGTTGGACGCCGCGTCGAGCTCGATGTAGTCGATGTAGCGGTCGGCGTCGATCTCGACGCAGGCTTGGCAGCGGCCGCAGGGCTCGGCCGTGACGCCGCCCTTGCCATCGGGGCCGGTGCAATTGAGGCTCTTGGCCAGGATGCGCGATACCGTGGTCTTGCCGATGCCGCGCGTGCCGGTGAACAGATAGGCGTGATGCAGGCGGCCACTGGCCAGCGCATTGCTCAGCGCGCGGACGACGTGCTCCTGCCCGACCATCTCGCTGAAGCGGCGCGGCCGATACTTGCGCGCCAGGACCATCGAACCCATCAAAACATTCTACGAGCGGCACCGCGCTCGCCACCGACGTCGCGCCGCGGGGCGTCACGGATAATTGAACGATGAATCCCGCCGTGCCAGCAGCTGTAGGCAACTCGATCAGCTACGAGCAAGCCGGCGTCCGCTACGACCTGATCGATCCCCTCAAGGTGCAGGCGCAGCGCGCCGCGGCAGCCACTGCGTCGCAACTCGCCGTGCACGGTTTTCACGAGGTGCAGGCCTCGCGCGGCGAGTCGGCCTACGTGGTCGACGTCGGGCCGTTCTACATCGCCACCATCGTCGAGTGTCTCGGCTCCAAGGCGCTGGTGGCCGACGAGATGGCCGCGCTCACCGGCGCGAGCTACTACGACGGCATCGCGCAGGACACCATCGCGATGGCCGTCAACGATTTGATCACCGTAGGCGCGACCCCGCTGGTCGTGCAGGCCTACTGGGCCGCCGGCGGCTCGCAGTGGTTCGCCGACGCGACGCGCGCCAGCCAGCTCGTCGCCGGGTGGCGCAAGGCGTGCGAGGCGTGCAGCGTGGCTTGGGGCGGCGGCGAGACGCCGGCGCTGGCCGGCATCGTCGAGAGCGGACGCATCGACCTGGCGGCGTCGTGCATGGGACTGATCAACCCGAAGCAACGGCTGTCGCTCGGCGAGCGGCTGGCGCCGGGCGACGCGATCGTGCTGCTGCAGGCCAGCGGCATCCACGCCAATGGCCTCAGCCTCGCGCGCAAGCTGGTCGAGCGGCTGCCGCAGGGGTACGCGACGCCGGTGGCGCAGGGTCTGAGCTACGGTGACGCGCTGCTGGCGCCGACCATGCTGTATGCGCCGGTCACCGAGGCGCTTTGGCGCGAGGGCATCGTGCCGCATTACTGCGCCAACATCACAGGCCACGGCTGGCGCAAGCTGCTGCGCCACCCGGCAGCCTTCAGCTACCGCATCACCCGCGTGCCCGAGGTGCCGGCCGTGCTGCGCTTCATCCAGCAGCACGCGGCGCTCGACGATCGGGAGGCCTACAGCACGTTCAACATGGGAGCAGGCTTCGCCCTGTTCGTCGCCGCCGACGAGGCGGCGCGCACGGCGCAGATTGCGCAAGATCTCGGGATCGGTGCCATGCTCGCCGGGTCCGTGCACGAAGGCCCCAAGCAGCTGACCATCGAGCCGCTTTCGCTGTGCTTCGAGGCCGATGACCTGCGGCTGCGCTGAGTGCCGCGCGCGCGACCTGTCGTCTACAATCCTTCGCGACGGGCCTCCTCGCATGGAAGCGCGGTCAACCGGGTCAGGTGGGGAACCAAGCAGCCCCAGCCGTTGTGACCAGTGCCGAGGGCAAGGCTCGTCTTTGTTCGATCGGGTGGAGGCCGCCGCTGAAGAGCGGAGTAACCCTAAGTCGCCGCAGCCGGTGAGGCGCTAACGCAACGAAACGAAACGAGGCTGCGACCACTTGCCCCGGGGCTGTCAACCGGGCCGTTTAGTCGTCGTTAAGATAGCTGATTGAGGCACCCGCTCCCTTCGAAGCAGCCGCTGAGAAGGCCAGATGAGGGTTCATGGTCGAGCGTGTGGTTCCGTCGCAAAGTGCCCGTCCCCTCGATTCCAAACCAGGAGGTTTCCAATGAAGATGAAGACCACGCTCTCGCTCGTCGCCGCCGCCGTTGCCCTGATTGCATCCGGCGCCTTTGCGCAGGAGAAGTCCCGCGCCGAAGTGAAGGAGGAGGCCAAGGCAGCCACCAAGACGAACACCGCCGGTGAGGCCCCAGCCAAGACCACGAAGTCCAAGTCGACCAAGCCCCGTGCGGACGTCAAGGCCGAGACCAAGGACGCCAACAAGGCGGGTCAGATCCAGACCGGGGATGCGACCAAGGCCGCCAAGCCCAAGTCGACCAAGGCCCGTGCCGATGTCAAGGCCGAGACCAAGGACGCCAACAAGGCGGGTCAGATCCAGACCGGCGAAGCCCCCGCGGCGAAGAAGTAGCGTTTCGAAGCGCGCGCAGCGCGCTTTCGGACATCACGGCCACCCACGGGGTGGCCGCTTCTTTTCTGGCCCGGGCCCTCGGCTTCGCCTCAAGCCGCATGGCGGGCCGACTGCCCGGCATCGCCGTCGCGTTCGTCGTGCGATGACTCGCCCTGCGCGGCGAGCTGAAGGTCGCGCGGCGTCAGGCCAAGCGCGCGGCCGTAGCGCTGGGCCACCCGCTGCATCGCGGGCACGGCATGGCGCGGCTGCAGGCTCAGCGCATCGACCAATTCGTTGGCACAACTGCCGGTGGCGCGCAGCATGTCGTCGTCGGTCTCGATCGTGCGCACCGCGGCGTCGGGGCCGTAGCGCCGGATCATGTGCAGCACCGACTCGTCGAGCCCCCAGTGGCGCGCCACCGCCGCGCCGAGCGCCTCGATGTCCACCCCCAGCACGGCCTGCGACGCGCCCTCCTCGCTCATCCCCGGTTCGTCGGCGGCGTCCGGCTGCTCGGCGGCCATCGGTTGCATCAACCGCGCGATCTGCGCCGCTTCGTCGGGGAAGTGGTAGCACGTCACCAGCCGACCCAGGTTCTGCAGCAACGCAACCAGGTACACGACCTCGGCGTCATAGCCAGGCGGTCGCAGCAGCTGGGCGATGCGCGCCGCGCGTTGCGCACGAGCGATTGCACCTTCCAACTGGCTGGCTGCGCCGGCCCCCAACGGACCGGGCCAATCGCGCAGCGAGAGCGCGGCGCGACGCACGCCGTCGAGACCGACCATCGCGATGGCCCGGCGCATCGTCAGCACCGGGCCGCTGCCGGCGATCATCGCGCCGCGCACTTGGGCGCTGTTCACCGCCCGCAACAGCTCGAAGCTCAGCGCCGGGTCCAGCAGCACGACTTCGGCCAGCTCGGCCGTGCGCTCGCGCTCCATCAACGCCAGCCGCGCCGCGCGCCGCGCGCTGCCGGGAAGCGCGGGTAGGGATCCACTGCTGCGCAGGCGGTCGATCAGCAGCGCCAGCGGCCCGCCGTCGACCGCCTCCTCGGCGCGGACCCAGCCCTCCAGCGCGCGCGCCAGCGTCCGCGCGCTGTGGTAGCGCTGGCGCTGCTGACGGTCGGTGGCGCGGTTGGCGATCACCCGCAGGGCCTCCGGGATCGGGCGTGCGGTGGTCCACGGCAGGCGCACGATCTCGCGGCCCTGCGGCGGCAGCAACGCGATCGCCGCGGCCGTGTCGCTATGGCCCAGCGGGTGCTGGCCGGTGAGGGCAAAGTGCAGCACTAGCCCGAAGGCAAGCACGTCGCGTTCGGCGGCGCGTCGCTGCGCCTGCAGGCCGGCGACGCCGTGAGCGGATTCGGCAGCCTGTGGTGCATCGGAGGCCAGAGCGACCTGCAGTCCCATCAGGCGGGCGCGCCCGTTGCTGTCGAGCGACACCATCGCGGCCTGAATGTCGCGATGCGCCAGACCTGCCTCGTGGGCGAACGCGAGACCGTCGAGCAGTTGCACGCTCCAGCGCGCGACGTCGAGCGCCGGCGAGCCTTGCGAGCCGGTCAGCTCGGCAAGCGTGCTGGCGTCACCACGCTCGTAGGCGGCGTACGGCCAGCGGTCGTGTTCGCCGACTTCGACCGCCGCGGCCAGCCCCGGGTGGGTGACCCGCATGGCCAGGCGGGCGGTCTCGAGGTGGCGCTGCAGCCGGGCGCGGCCGGCAACCTGCGCGCGCGGCATCACCAGCACGCGATCGCCGCCGGTGCTCGGGTCGGTGGCCAGCCATACCAGCGTCCGCGCGCTCTTGCCGAGCAACCGCAACAGCCTGAAGCGCCCGAACGCCGGCGACGGCGCAGGCTGCGCGGACGATGGCTCCGCGTCGGGAGCGTTGTCGGACGTGGTCATACGCAACCGGGTCGGGCGGCGAAGCCGCCCTTCAGCCGATTGCACCCAATCCCGCAGGTGGTCGATCGCCCGAAGTGGACGCCCGGCAGCACGCTATTCGTGCGGCAGGTCGGGCCACTGCAGTTCGTGCAACGCGCCGTCGCCGGTGACGAACGCGGCGTGCACCGGGGTGTCGCCGGCCAGCGCCCTGACGGCGTCGCGGTAGCGCGCAAGCTGGCGGCGCAGGTCGTCGTCGGCTGCGGCATCGGCCGCGAGCTTGTAGTCGAGCACCCACCATCCCTGCGGGGGGGCATCGAATCGAACCAGGCGATCGATACGCAAGGTGTCGCCCTCGCTGACGAGATCGAACTCGTCGGCGCTCCAGCCGAACCGCGCCGGATCGAAGAAACGCTGCAGGACGGGACTCTCGCGGATCGTGCGCGCATAGCCCTCGATTCGATCGGCCGCCGACGGCGGCAACTCGAACTCCGACGCCGCGGCCGCGGCGAGCGCGCGCAGATCGGCCGCCTGCCCCATGGCCGTGCTCCACTGCAGCACCCGATGGACCGCCCGCCCGAGTTGCGCCGCCGGTGAGGCCGCCGCGCTGGCAGGCAAGCTGACCGCCGGGGCGCGCGGCGGCATCTGCGGCAACTCGGTGACGAACGCCAGCGCGGCCTCGGCAGGCGCCGGCGGGGTCTGCACCTCGTCCACCGACCACCCGGCAGCGTGCGGCACGGCACGTACCCACCAACTGCCTTGCGAGTCGTCGCGACGCGGTGCCGTGCGGCTGAACACCAGCATTCTTTGCGCGCGAGTCATCGCGACGTACAGCGCGTTGAGTTCCTCGCGCTGCGCGGCAGCCTGCTCGTGTTCGCGCAACGCCGCCAGCGACACGCAAGGCGACGACAGGTCGGCGACGAACGCCACGCGGTGCGGCGCGACGCTGTCGACCGGCCAATCGATCAGCACCCCGGGTCTGGATTCGCGCGGCTCGTGCGGGTCGGCATCGACCACCCACACGCACGGCGCCTCCAGCCCCTTGGCACCGTGCACGGTCAACAATTGCACCGCGTCGGCACGCGCCGGCACGCGCACCGACAACGCCTGCTGCCGCAACGCGCGCACGAAGCGGTAAACGCTGGCGTGACGCCCGCCGTCGATCGACAGCGACAAGGCGAGCAGCGCCTGCACCGCCGCCAGCGACGCGACGCGGCGTTCGGCAGGCACGGCGGCGGCCAGCCGCGCCATCACGTCGCCTTGATCGACGACGCGATCGAGCAGGTCGTGAGGCGGCAGCACGCGGGCATCGTGGGCCCAGCGCGCCAACAGATCGCGCGCACGCGCCAGCTCCGGCGGCGCGTCGGGCCAGCCGTGCAACGCGCTCCACCACGGCGTCGCGCCTGCGTCGTTGGCCGCACGGCGTGACAGTGCCAGCAACTGCGCATCGCTGGCGCCGAACAGCGGGCTCTTCAGCGCCTGCGCGAGCGACAGGTCGTGGCCGGGCGACGCCAGCACGTCGAGCACCGCGACCAGATCGTGCACCTCGATCAGCGAGCCGAGCCGCACCTCCTCGGCGGCCACGCAGGGCACGTGCAGGGCCTGCAGCGCCTGCGTCACGCGCGCCAGCGGCGCATGGCGGCGCGCCAGCACCATGACCTGCCCGGCCGTCGCGCTGCCGTCGCGGATCAACTCACGCACGCCGCACGCCACGCGGCGCGCCTCGTCCAGTGCACGCGGCTCTCGCGCCTCGTGACGCGGCACGGTCAGCGAATCGCGCCAGCCGTCGCCGCGCACCGGCGCCGTCCGCTGTTGGCGCGGCGGCTCGCCGACGCGGCGGACCTCGCCGTGCGGCCCTGCGGCGTGCTCGGTGCTGTGCGCGACGAAGCCGGCGTAGTCGCCCGCCTCCACGGCGCGCTCGAACACCGCGTTGACGGCACCGATCACCGCGCCCGCGTTGCGCCGCGTGTGGTTGCACAGCAGGTCGTGGCCGGCCAGCCCTTCGACGACGAAACGCCGTGCGGCCGCGAACACCCGCGGCTCGGCACCGCGGAAGCGATAGATGCTCTGCTTCGGATCGCCGACGATGAACACCGCCAGCGGCTGGCGGCCGCTGGCGCCCCCCCCGGCACCGGCATACGACGCCAGCCAGGCGTGCAGCGCCTGCCACTGCAGGTGGCTGGTGTCCTGGAACTCATCGATCAGCACGTGCCGCAACCGCCCGTCGAGCCGCTGCTGCACCCAACCCGACGTGACCGGGTCGGACAACAGGGCCAGTGCGCCGCGCTCGAGGTCCTGCATGTCCATCAATCCGCGTTCGCGCTTGTGCGCCTGCCAGCAACGCAGCAGCACGCGACTCAGCCGCACCATGCGCTGGTGATCGTCGTGCGCATCGTGTTGCGTCACCTGTTGCTCGAGGATGAGCAACGCATCGAGCGCGGCGGTCACCGCGTCACTGGTCGCCAGCTTGCGTGGCGAGCCGGTGTTGGTGAACAGCGCCTTGCGCAGCGCCACGAGCGCCGCGCCGGCGTCGGCTTGGTCGAGCGCCGCGGACAGCTCGTCGGCAGCCTTGCGCTCCCTGCCGCCGCCGTGTCGGCCCAGCGCATCGATCGCGCGCCCGAACAGGCGTCGCAGCGCCGCGTCGCTTGCGACGCGCTCTCGCGGATGCCCGTAGGCCGCGCACACCGGCCAGCGCTGCGCCGCCGGCTCGACCGCGAACTCGAGTGCGCCGTGTGCGTCGGCGCGTTCGACCTCCTGGCGCTTGTCGAGCGCAGCGCGCAGCCATTGATCGAGTCGCCAACGGCCGTGGCGCTCGGTCAGCGATCGATAGGCCGCGAGCAACGCCGGCGCGGCCAGCACCTCGCGCTGAAAGCGCCGCATCAACTCGCCCATCTGGTCGTCGATCTCCTCGATCAACGACATCGCCGGATGCAACCCGAGCACGTCGAGCATCTCGAGCGGCGCCAGCCGCAGCAGTTGGGCGAACCAGGCGTGGAAGGTGTGGATCTGCACCGATTTGCCGGCCTGGAGCACCTTTGCGTGCAGCCCTGCGAGCGCACCCTCGAACCGCGCGGCGTCCGACGGCGACAACCCGCGCGCGCAAAGTGCGTCGATGCGCTGCGGAGCCGACGCATCGGCGAACTCGCGCAACCACTCGTGCAGGCGCACGCGCATCTCGCTGGCCGCCTTGCGCGTGAAGGTGATCGCCAGGATCTCGTCGGGCGCGGCGCCGTCGAGCAGCGCGCGCACGATGCGCGATACCAGCATCCACGTCTTGCCGGCGCCGGCGCAGGCCTCGACCACGCCGCTGCGCCGCGGATCGCAGGCGAGCGCGTAGAACCGCACGGCATCGCAGTCGCGGCCATCGGCGCGGTAGGCGGGCTCATGCGCCATCGAAGTCCTCCTCGCCGAGATCGCCCCAGTGGTCGCGGCGACACAGGCCGCGTGCCTCGCAGGTGTCGCACACCGGTGACTCGCCCAGCGCAGGCAACGCGGCACCGGCCTCGATGCGCGCGCGCTCGGCCGAGACATGCTCGACGAGCACCCGTGCGCTGCGCTCGACGTCGGGATGCTCGACCGCGACCACTTCGTCGGGCTCGTCGAGCGCGAGGTAGCACGCCTGCACGGGCCGCGCCGGCGGCGGCTGCGCCAGTTGCAGCGCGGCATAGACCGCCAGTTGCGTGTCTTCGAGCGTCGCTCGCACCTTGTCTTCGAGCGCCTTGCGCGAGCTGGTCTTGTAGTCGATCAGCCGCACCGCGGGCGTGTCGCTGCGCAGGTCGATGCGATCGATGCGGCCGTGCAGCGCCAGCCCGGTCTCGCCTGTCGGGGTGGCCGCGAGGCTCTGTTCTGCGCCATCGAACCGCCAACCCTGCGCTTCCTGCGATCGAAGCCAGCGCACGTAGCGCTCGGCCAGCGCGGGCAGCCCGGCACTGAACGGCAGCATCGCTTCGACCGAGACACCTTCCTCCCGCACCAGGGCCGAGAGAGCCTCGTCGGCGGCAGCAACGAAGTGCCGCACATCGTCGTCGGGCTCCCGACGCTCGGGCCGGGCCAGATGGAAGTGTTCGAGCGTGGCGTGCAGCCACTTGCCGGCGTCGCGCTTGTCGACCTCGTCGTCGAGCTCTGCCTGCTCCGACAGGTGCAGCACCGTCCGGCTGAAGAAGCGGTACGGGCACTGCCGCAGTGCCTCCAGCGCACTCGCGCTGAGCGACGCCGGCAACGCTCCCGCGGCCTGCGGGGCCGGCCTTGGCACCGGCGCGGTCGCGACGCTGCGCTGCGGCAGCCGCGTGTCGCGCTCGACGAACACCGCCGCGCCCCGCTCCCGCCGCGCCAGCCGCAGCCGTTGCAGCCACGGACTCGCGGCCAGCAACTCGTCGCCGTCGGCGCGGCGACGCACGACAAGCACGCGCGGCAGGCGCAGCAGTTGCACGAACGACAGCGCGTGACGGCGCTGGCGGGCGGCGCGCTCGGGCAGACCGAGCATGCGGCGCAGCGGCTCGTCGAGCAGACCCGATTCGGGCGGCAGCGACCCCAGACGCTGCTCGTCGGCACCCGGCAGCACCGCCGCCGCGAAGTCGCGCCCGATCGCGCGTGCCAGCGGCGTGATGACGACGCTGGCCGTCTGTGCGCTCGCCGGCGGCACGTACACCGCTTCGGCCAATGCCGCGTCGACCCAGGCGGCGAACTCCTCTAGCCGCCAAGCAGCCGCGCCATGCGCCGCGACTGCGTCACGGTCTTGCTCGCGCAGGCGCAGCGCACGGCGCAACTGCACGGCGGCCGCGTCGTCGTGCCACGGACTGGCCGCAGCGGCCGCGAACAGCAGCTGGTCGAACGCGCGCAACCAACGCTCGAACGGCCGCGTGTGTGGGCGTGCAAAGGCGTCGAGTCGCGCGCGTTCGCGCCGCCACAGCGCTTCGGCACGCGTGCGCAAAGCGGCGTGCTGAACCCGTGCGCCGCGCCACAGTTTCTCGAGCGTGGTCAGCTCGGCGGCAGCGGAATCGGCAAAGTCGGCCTTGAGCCAGTCGAGCACGTCGTCGTTGGCGCCGGCGGCGTTCGCGGCGCGCAGGGCGGCACTCGCGCGGGCGCCGGCCCGCGTGGTGGCCAGCGACCAGCCGGTTTCGTCGGCGAGATCGATATGCTGGCGTTCGAGCAACGCCCGCACGCGCCGCACCAGCGCGCGGTCTTGCGCCACCAGCGCCACCGGCGTCGCGCCTGCGCACACCTGCTGCACCACCTGCCGGGCGGTGGCCAGGGCTTCTTCCTCGGCGTCGGCAGCCACTTCCAGTTCGAGGGCGCACTGCTCGGGCCAATCGTCGAACGGATCGGCAGCCGGCGGGTCGGCACACAGATGCAGCGACGGGACGCCGTGCGCAGCACCCTCTCGCGAGACGTTGAGCGCCAGTTCATCTTCACCACCCAGCGTCACCACGATCCACGCGGCGGGCCGATGATCGAACAGGCGATCGCTGTGCGCGTGGTCGGACAGCGCACACCATTCGACCGCCACACGCAGCAGCAGCCGGTGCGTCGCTCCGACCCCGCCGCCGCCGGGCAACTGCTGGCGCGCCCGCTGCCACCATGCCGCCCGCTCGTGCGGCGGCAATGCCATGGCCTTCGCGCGCAGCGCGTGCGCGGTGTGCACCAGGCGGTCGATCGCACCGTCGAACGCGCGCGGGTCGCGCTGCAGCCAGGCAGCGGCCCAGTCGTGACCGCGCAGCAACTCGCGCGCCGACGCGCGATCGACGGCACCGTCGCCGCTGACCTCGCCGGCACCCAGCGGCGGCGGGCCGAGCGCCGCGGCCAGCGTGCGTGTGGTGTGCACCCGCGGCAGCCAGTTGCCGGATTCGGCCAGCGCCCGCCGCGCCGGCACGATCAGCTCGGCGAATGGCAGGAGCACCACCGCGTCGGCCGGCGGCAATTGCCGCTGCGCCAGCCAGCCGCGAACGGCTTGCGCGGCCCATCGCCACAACATCGTCGGCGAAGCGGCCATAGTCAACTGCATCGTCTCTATGGGAGCCATAGCGCGGTCGATTTTGCGCTGCGCGCAGGGGCAAGGTCCGATGTGTCAAAATCTTCGCAACGACCTTGCCAAGCGCGCGCCGAGGAGGCCCGATGAGCAGCGAATTGATCAAGCATGTGTCCGACGCGTCGTTCGACAGCGACGTGCTGAAGTCCGACAAGCCGGTGTTGGTGGACTACTGGGCCGAGTGGTGCGGGCCGTGCAAGATGATCGCCCCCATCCTCGACGAGGCGGCCAAGGACTACGGCGGCCGGTTGCAGATCGCCAAGATGAACGTCGACGAGAACCAGGGCGTGCCGGCCAAGTACGGCATCCGCGGCATTCCGACGCTGATGCTGTTCAAGGACGGTCAACTGGCCGCCACCAAGGTCGGCGCGCTGTCGAAGTCGCAATTGACCGCGTTCCTCGACGGTCATCTATAATCCCCGCCATCGCGGCGCCAGGGCCACCAGCCCGGAGAGTCGCCGCCAGAAGATTGCCGCCGCGCCAGTGATTGCAGGCGCGGTTCCGGCCCTCAACCCCAGCGCCTGAACGATCGCTCCGCGATGCGGAGCGATCACGCTGCGGAACACGGGCGGATATTCCGGTCGCCGCCCGCCGGCAGCGGGCCCGGCCTTCCATCTCGTCACGACGATGCATCTGTCCGAACTGAAGGCGCAACACGTCTCCGCGCTCATCGCCATGGGCGAAGAACTGGAGATCGAAAACGTCGCTCGCATGCGCAAGCAGGAGCTGATGTTCGCGATCATGAAGAAGCGCGCCAAGGGCGGCGAGCAGGTGTTCGGCGACGGCGTGCTCGAGGTACTGCCAGACGGCTTCGGCTTCCTGCGCTCGATCGACACCAGCTACATGGCGTCGACCGACGACATCTACCTCAGCCCCAGCCAGATCCGCCGCTTCAACCTGCACACCGGCGACATGGTCGAGGGCGAGGTGCGCGTGCCCAAGGAGGGCGAGCGCTACTTCGCGCTGGTGAAGGTCGACAAGGTCAACGGCCTGACGCCCGAGGAGAGCAAGCACAAGATCATGTTCGAGAACCTGACGCCGCTGTTCCCGAAGGAGCAGTTCAGGCTCGAACGCGACATCAAGGCCAGCGAAGAGAACATCACCTGCCGCATCATCGACCTAGTCGCGCCGATCGGCAAAGGCCAGCGCGCGCTGCTGGTGTCGCAGCCCAAGAGCGGCAAGACGATCATGATGCAGCACCTGGCGCACGCGCTGGTCGCCAACTATCCCGAGGTGCACCTGATCGTGCTGCTCGTCGACGAGCGCCCGGAGGAGGTGACCGAGATGCTGCGCACGGTGCGCGGCGAGGTCATCAGCTCGACCTTCGACGAGCCGGCGGCGCGCCATGTGCAGGTGGCCG
>DASURM010000025.1:0-8818 GCA_036280035.1 Burkholderiaceae bacterium
AGCACGCCGGTGGGCTCCAGCAGCACCTGCTCGTCGCTCGCGCCGCGCACTTCGGAGCCCTGGCGCAGGCAGATGGCGCCGAACGGCTGCTGCTCGCGCAGGCAGCGGCTCACCAGATCGAGATAGCGCGCCTCGAACACGCGCAGCTGCAACTGGGCGCCCGGGAACAGCACGCTTTGCAGCGGAAACAGCGGCAGATCGGGCAGGCTGTGCGGGTCGGTCTTCGGATCGTTCAATCGCTTGCGTCCAGTTCGCGGTGCCGCACCAGCGCGGCACCGAAGGCGGCGAACCGCTGCGCCAACTGCTCGACGATGTACACCGACCGGTGCTGCCCGCCGGTGCAGCCGATCGCCACCGTGAGGTAGCTGCGCTGGTCGGTCTCGAAGCTCGGCAGCCAGCGCCGCAGGAAGGTTTCGATCTGCGACAGCAGCTCGGCCGTCTCGGGCTGCGCGCGCAGGTAGTCGGCCACCGGCGCGTCGGAGCCGGTGAGCGCACGCAGCTCGCGGATGTAGTACGGGTTGGGCAGCATGCGCACGTCGAACACGAAGTCGGCATCCAGCGGCACGCCGAACTTGAACGCGAACGACTCGAACACCAGTGTCAGCGCCGCCGGCCGCGCCTGCACCAGGCGCCTGACCCAACGGCGCAGGTCGGCCGGCCGCAGCTGGCTGGTGTCGACCACTGTCGACACCTCGCGCAGTTCGCCGAGCATCAGCCGCTCGAGTTCGATCGCTTCGACCAGCGCGGTCTGGTTGTCGCTGGCCTGCGGGTTGGCCAGCGGATGCGGTCGCCGCGTCTCGGAGAAGCGACGCACCAGCGAGTCGGTGGCGGCGTCGAGGAACAACGCGCGCACCAGGATGCCTTCGCCGCGCAGCTCGTCCATCAACGGCACCAGCGGCGACAGCGAGCGCGCGGAGCGCACGTCGGCGGCCACCGCGACGCGGTGCGTGCCGCGTGCATGCTCCAGGCGCACCAACTCGCGCATCAGCTCGGGCGGCAGGTTGTCGACGCAGTAGTAGCCGGCGTCCTCCAGCGCGTGCAACGCCACCGACTTGCCCGACCCCGAGATGCCGGTGACCAGCACCACCTCGCGCGTGGGCCCGGCCGTTGCCGCAGCCACCGGCGTGTTCATGTGCGTGAGCGCCGCCTGGTCGCTGGCGCGACCGGCGCCGCGGCGCCTTGCAACAGCGCCTGCGCGTGCGCGGTGCCCGACAGGCGCTCGCCGCCGAGCATGCGCGCGATCTCGGCCACGCGCTCCTCGCCGTTGGCGCGTTGCAGGTCGCTGTGCGCACGGCCGCTCGTCTGCGTCTTGCGCACCACCCAGTGCTGGTCGCCACAGGCGGCCACCTGGGCCAGGTGCGTCACCGCCAGCACCTGCGCGGTCTGGCCGAGCTGCTTCAGCAGCGCGCCGACCACGTCGCCGACGGTGCCGCCTATGCCAGCGTCGATCTCGTCGAAGATCAGCGTCACGCCCGTGGCATCGGCGCCGGGGTGCACGCGCGAAGTGGTGACCGCTATCGCCAGTGCCAGCCGCGACAGCTCGCCGCCCGAGGCCACCTTGGCCAGCGCGCGCGGCGTCGCGCCGGCGTGTGCCGCGACCTGGAACTCGACGTTCTCCAAGCCGAAGCTCTGCGGCTCGGCCTGCGGCAGCAGCGCCACGTCGAAGCGGCCGCCGGCCATGCCCAACCCCTGCATCGCCTGCGTCACCGCGCGCGCCAGCGCGGCCGCCGCGTCGCGACGCAGTGCGCTGAGCTGTTGCGCGCCGTGCCGATACGCCTGCTCGGCCTGCGCCAGCGCGGCTTCGAGCGCCGACACGTCGCGCGCGGCCTCCAGCGCCTGCAGCTCGGTGCGCCACTGCGCGAGCAGCGCCGGCAGTTCGGCCGGCGGTCGTCGCAGCCGGCGTGCGAGGCCGTGCCAGGCCGACAGCCGGGCATCGACCTCGGCCAGCCGCGCCGAGTCGGCGCGGTCGCGATCGAGATACGCGTGCAGCGAGTGCGCGGCATCGGCGAGTTGGGCCTGCGCGCCTTGCAGCACCTCGACCACCGGCGCCAGCGCCGCGTCGTAGCGCAGCACCGGCTGCAGCGCTGCGAGCGTGCGCGCGGTCTGCTCGAGCACGCTGCCGTCGGCCTGCGACAGACCATCGAGCGCGGCACGCGCGGCGTCGATCAGCGCCTGCGCGTGCGACAGCCGGCCGTGCTCGGCGTTGATCTCGTCCCACTCGCCGGGCCCCGGGGCGAGCCGCTCCAGCTCGTGGATTTGCCAGGCCAGCCGTTCGCGCTCGCGCTCGATCTCGTCGCCCTGCTCGCGCGCGCGTTGCAACGCGGCGGCCGCCTCCTTCCAGCGCGCATGCAGCGCGGCGATGCGCGAGCCGTCGACAGCGGCCTGCGCGTCGAGCAGTGCGCGCGCGTCGCCGGCGCGAGTCAGCCGCTGCCAGGCGTGCTGGCCGTGGATCTCCACCAGCTGATCGGCCGCCTCGCGCAACTGGCCCACGGTGGCCGGACTGCCGTTGATCCAGGCGCGGCTCTTGCCCTGTGCGTCGAGCGTACGCCGCAGCAGCAGCGAGTCGCCCGCCTCGAAGCCCGCGGCGTCGAGCCACGGTCGCAGGCTCGCGGGCAGGCCTTCGAACTCGGCGCTGACCTCGGTGCGGGCGCTGCCCTCGCGCAGCAGCCCGGTGTCGCCGCGGCTGCCCAGCGCGAGCTGCAGCGCATCGACCAGGATCGACTTGCCCGCGCCGGTCTCGCCGGTGAGCACCGAGAAGCCGGGTTCGAACTCGACCTCGAGTTCGGTGACGATTACGAAGTCGCGCAGGGTAAGGCGCTTCAGCATGGGCAGCAGCGGTGGGTCAGACCACGCCCTCGTACCAGCGCAGCTTGCGGCGCAGCGTGGTGTAGTAGCTCCAGCCGCGCGGATGCACGAAGCGCACGCGGTGCGGCGAGCGGCGCACGCGGATCTGGTCGCCGTGCTGCAGGCTGGTGAGGCTCTGCATGTCGAAGTTGGCCGACGCGTCGCGACCGGCGACGATGCCGACGCGGATCTCGCCCGAGTCGGGCAGCACGATCGGCCGGTTGCTCAGCGTGTGCGAGGCGATCGGCACCAGCACCCAGCCGGCGATGCCGGGGTGCAGGATCGGGCCGCCGGCCGACAGCGCATAGGCGGTGCTGCCGGTGGGCGAGGCGACGATCAGGCCGTCGGCGCGCAGGTTGGCGACGAACTCCTCGCCGATGTCGATGCTCAGCTCGACCATGCCGGCGGCGAAAGCGCGGTGGACCACCACGTCGTTCATCGACAGGCCTTCGAAGATGCGCTGCTCGCCGCGCCAGACATCGCCTTCGAGCATCGCGCGCTGCTCTTCCTCGTAGTCGCCGGCCAGCAGCGGCTGCAGCGTCTCGCGCACCTGGCCGATCGGCACGTCGGTGATGAATCCCAGCCGCCCCTGGTTGATGCCCACCAGCGGCACGTCGTAGCGGGCGAGCCGGCGCGCCACGCCGAGCATGGTGCCGTCGCCGCCGACGACGATGGTGAGATCGCACGATGCGCCGATCTGGTCGATGTCGAGCGCGCCGAGGCTCACGATGCCGGTGGCCTTCGCCGTCTGGCGCTCCAGCGAGACCTGCAGCCCCTGCTGCGCCAGGAAGCCCGCGATCTCCTCCAGCACCGGCCGCGTGCCCTCGGCCTGGGGCCGGCCCACCAGCGCCGCGTGACGGAAACGGCTGCCCATGCGGCGAATTACACCACAGCGTTTTCCTCGTCTGGGGCGCGCTGCGCTCCGTCCGTACAATGAATTTCGCCATGGACGAGCGAGCGCTGATGCTGCTCAAGACGCTGGTCGAGCGCTACATCGCCGACGGCCAGCCGATCGGCTCGCGCACGCTGTCGCGCGCCTCGGGGCTCGAGTTGTCGCCGGCGACCATCCGCAACGTGATGGCCGACCTCGAGGAGCTGGGGCTGATCGCCAGCCCGCACACCTCGGCCGGCCGCGTGCCCACGGCGCGCGGCTACCGCATCTTCGTCGACATGATGATGACCACGCGGCCGCTGGAGAAGACTCAGCTCGCCCCCGAGCTGGCCGGCGTGCGCGAGCAGTTGCAGCCCGACCAGCCGCAGCGGGTGATCGCGCAGGCGGCGCAGTTGCTGTCGAACCTGTCGCACTTCGTCGGCGTGGTTACCGTGCCGCGGCGGCCCGGGGTGGTGCGCCACATCGAGTTCCTGCGCCTGAGCGAGCGCCGCGTGCTGCTGATCCTGGTGAGCGGCGACGGCGACGTGCAGAACCGCGTCATCGCCACCAGCCGCGACTACACGCAGTCGGAGCTGGTGGAGGCCACCAACTACGTCAACGCGCACTACACCGGGCTCGACATCGAAGGCATGCGCGACCGCCTGCGCGGCGAGATCGCCGCGCTGCGCGACGAGATCGCGCAATTGATGCAGGCCGCGGTGCAGGCCGGCAGCGAGTTCGACGAAGGCGAGCAGCTGGTGGTATCGGGCGAACGCAACCTGCTGGGCGTGCAGGACTTCGGGCAGAACATGGGAAGCCTGCGCAAGCTGTTCGACCTGTTCGAGAAGAAGGCCGACCTGATGCGCCTGCTCGAGGTGTCGAGCCGCGCCGAGGGCGTGCGCATCTACATCGGCGGCGAGAGCGGCGTCGTGCCGTTCGAGGAGCTGTCGGTGGTGTCGGCGCCGTACGAGATCGACGGTCGCGTGGTCGGCACGCTCGGTGTGATCGGGCCGACGCGAATGGCGTACGAACGCATGGTGCAGATCGTCGACATCACCTCGCGCATGATCGGCAACGCGCTGTCGCACAAGCCGTGAGGGCGGGCCCTGCAGGGGCCCTGGGCGTGCATGCCGCCTCGTGCAGTCCACCGGCTTGCGTGCGACGCGGGCCGTGCGCGGGCGGCCCGCGTGTCGCCGGCAGGCACAATGCCGGCAGGGGGCCGGTAGCTCAGGGGTTAGAGCAGACGACTCATAATCGTTTGGTCGCAGGTTCGAAACCTGCCCGGCCTACCATCGCGCCGACGTGGCCGCTCGTATCGCGTCTGGGTGACGATGGACCCCGCAGGCGCGGATCGTCGACAGCGCCCGCGCGCCCGCGTTGAGGCCCGTCAACCTGGCGTACCAGGAGTCCGCTAAATTGGGTTCATAGTCGGTGGATTCAGGCCGGAGGGACTGTGACCACGCCTTTGTCGCACGCGCTTGGGCCGCTGGATCGGCACCGCGCCGCTCAGCCGCCGACCGGCATGTCGCGCAGGCTCGCAGCCAGACTCGCCGGCCTTCTGACGCGGGTCCGTCATGCCTGGCATCACGAGGGAGGCACCGGCGCCGCCTTCGAATGCGTCGACACCGGCCCGCTGGCCCCCGACGACCTCCGGGCCTCCGGTTCGATGGGGCTGGATATGGCGCCATCGATGGTCTTCAGCAACACGATGCCGACGTACGCGCGCCACATCGATCGCCCGGCCAGCCTGGCGCGTCGTCCATCCGAGCCGAAGACCTGATGGCGTGACGCGGAGTCGGGCCTACAGGCCCTGGGGCAACTTGGCGGCCATGGCGCGCCTGCGATCCAGCACGCGCCCGTCGACCACGAACGTGCCGTCGCCGACGGCATGGACCTTGCGCTGTTCCGCGCGCGTGCGATCGAGGTAGGCCGCCACGCCCTGCAGCACGACGATGTGGTGCCGGGCCACGATGTCGATCACCTTGCACTCGATGTTGGCGAGGCACTCCTCGATCAACGGTGCCGCGACCAACCTCGCCCGCGCGGGCGTGAGCTCGAAGCGGGCGAACTTGTCCGTGTCGGCGCCTGAACAGGTACCGATCCCGACCACCTTGTCCAGCAGGTCGACGGTCGGAATGGCGAGCACGCACTCGCGCCGCCGGCGCAGCGCCGCGAACGAGTGGTTCCACTCGCCCGTCGTGATCGCGAACACCGGCGTGAAGTCCACCACCATGGTCCACGAGATCGTCATCACGTTCGGCCGCTCGCCGTCGTGCGTCGTCACGAGCACCACCGGCCCCGGTTCGAGCAGCGTGAACGCGCGCGAGAGTCTCAGCGGTCGCATCGTCATGCGCCGCGTGGCGCCAGCGCCGCGTCGCGCACCAGCAGCACCGGCACCGGCGCCAGCCGCAGCACCTGCTCGGCGTCGCTGCCCAGCAGCAGTCGGCTTGCGCCGCGGCGGCCATGGGTGCCGATCACGATCAGGTCGGCCTTCCACTCCAGCGCCTCTTGCACCACCACGTCGCACACCCGCGCGGTGAAGGTGTCGTTCAGTGAGGTCTCCGCGTCGATGCCACGCTTGCCGGCGCGTGCCTTGGCCTGGGCAAGCACCTGCTCGCCGCCCTTGTGCAGCGCCGTGGTCAGCGGCCCGATGTCGACGGCGTAGCCCGCGGCCAGGCCAAGCGATGCCTCGTCGATCACGTGCAGCAAGCGAATCTTCGAGCCGAACTTGGCCGCCAGCGCCAGCGCCTCGTCCAGACCGCGATCGGAGGCGGCGCTGCCGTCCACCGGCACCAGAATGCGTTCGTACATCGTTGTCCTCTCTCGCGGCGCCGGCGGCGCCGACAGTCCGCACTGTGGCCCGGTGCGCGCCGGCCGGCTTGAGCGAGGTCAACCAGCCCGCGCAGCCCCGGCGAAGAGGATGCGCTGGTCAGCTCGGTGGCTGCCGCAAGTTTCAGGGCGTGCCACGCATCGCGCGCCAAGCCCGGACGATGCGCATGCCATCGCTGTGTCCGCTCGGCCAGGCGTTGAGCACCAGCAGCAGCCCATTGGTCGCGGCCAGCACCACCGCGCCGTTGGGCGAGGGCGCCAGCGGCCAGGGCGTCCCGGCCACGGGCCAGAGCGCGACGGCCAGCACCGCCTGCGCCAGCAGGCCGGCGCCGCTGTACAGCAGATCGCGCCAATGCGCATCGGTCTCGCCGATCAGACAACAGCCTCCGCCGGCGGCGAACGACAGGCCTTCGATCTCGATGCCGAGCAGCCGCGCCACCACCACGTGGCCCGCCTCGTGCACCAGCACGACCGCAGTGACCGCCAACGCAGTCCAGCCGAACAGCGCCCACGCGGCGTCGGGAGCCAACCACCAACTGGCGAGGCCGGCCGGCACGCCGATGCCCAGCCCCACGCCGGGGAAGCTCCAGTGCAGCCAGGTGGGAATGCCGCACAGGCGAAACGCCATGCAGAGTCCGGGCATCGGGGAGAGCGGCATGCCGATGGGCGATTCTGGGTTGGTGCTGCCGGCAGCATAGCGGCCCCAGCGGGCCGAGCCCGCGGCCGATGCGGCGTGCCATCGGGCGGCGCGCAGCGCTCGAAGCTCGTCAGACGAACAGCGAGCCTCGCAGGCCAGCCGGAAAGTCGGGATCCTGATCGATGCGCAGATGACGATCGGCTCCGAATCGCTTGGCATACCCCACGTTCAAATGGGCGATCGTCAGGTACTTCTCATGGATCGCGCCGACGGCCGAGCCTGCTTGGATGGGGCTGACCTTGCCGTCTGCGTAGGCCGCGGAACCACCCGTGACCTGATAGTGCTTGATGTAGGCGGCGGTCTTCGGGCCGAAGATGCCGTCGACAGCGAGGGCCGACTGGCCCGGTGGCTGAACGGCTGGCAAGCCACCGGCCGGCTTGGACGCCGCCCGCAGAAAGAACTGCACCAGCATCACGTCGCGTCGCTCGTTCGGGCAACCCGGGCCCACGGCCTGATCGACCGAATGCAACACCTTGACCATCGGCAGTGAAGTGACCACATAAACTCTTGGCATGGGGGAGCCTCGTTCGCGAGCGGATTGACGGGTACGCCGCGCAGGAAATCACCTGCGCAACGCGCTGTCAAGCACCGTGCTCGGGGGCATGCGCATCACGCGGCCTGCCGGCGCGGGGCGCGCGCCGGCGCGGTGAGCGGGCCCACGAGCACGGCCTTGCGGCGTTGTTGCACGCCGGCAGGAGGCATCGTGGGGCGCAACGGCTCGATGGTGGACGCCGGCTGCACGAAGCCGCGCGACTCCAGCGCCCAGCCCTCGGTGGCCAGCTCGCGCGGCAGCCAGC
Organism: Burkholderiaceae bacterium; assembly: GCA_036280035.1. GTDB lineage: Bacteria > Pseudomonadota > Gammaproteobacteria > Burkholderiales > Burkholderiaceae_C > JAEUPI01. The sequence continues at coordinate 8,039 of DASURM010000025.1, forward strand.
GCATCTGCGGGCCGGCCAGGCCGCGGCGCATGGCCTCGCGCACCACGTGCTCGCACTGTGGCTCGGTGAGCGACAGCGCCAGGCGCTGCCAGCGGCGCAGCACCAGCGGATCGGACCAAAGGTCTTCGAGCACGCGGCAGAGCATCGACGTGTCGGCCGCGAAGCCGGCCGCGATGCGCCGCGCGAGCAGCGTGTGCATCAGGCCGCGCAGCGCGTCGCGCGTGGTCGGGCACGGCATCAGCTCGGCCAGTGCGGCGATGCGCTGCGTGTAGCCCTCGCGCGTGAACTGCAGCGTGAGCAGCGCCTGCAGGCACTGCACCGCGTTGAGCAGCCGCAGCCGCGGCGGCGGCAGCACCAGCATCGGCAGCGCGGCGGCCACCGCGTGCGGCAGCGGCGTGGCGTACGACATCAGCACCGCCAGCCGTGCCCACTGCGCCGCACTCAGCCCGTCGATCGTGCCGAGCGCGCCGGCCTCGATCTGCCGCACGAAGCCCATCGCGTCGTCCCACGCGTAGTGGGCCTTGGCGGCGTTGGCGCGCACGCTCATCACCGCCAGGTTGCCGGCGGCGTAGCCGGCGTCGTTGTTCACCCGGTCCACCGAGGCGTCGAGCGGCCCGCCAGTGCCGTGCACGAGCGGCTCGCGCACGATCGGGCACACAGGCACGTCGATGCGGCGCAGCAGCGCCGGCGTGACCTGCAGCGTGCAGAACGCGCGCCCGCGCTGCCATGCGCCCAGCCGCAGCTGCAGCCACTTGCGCACCTGCGGCGTGGCTTGCCGCG
>DASURM010000026.1:0-6633 GCA_036280035.1 Burkholderiaceae bacterium
AGATGGTCGACGCCGTGCTCGCGCTGCCGCCCGACACGCGGCTGGTGGTGCTGGCGCCGGTGGTGCGCGACCGCAAGGGCGAGTTCGGCGAATTGTTCGTGCAGATGCAGGCTCAGGGCTTCGTTCGCTTTCGCGTCGGCAGCGCCGGTGGCGAGCGCCGGGTGGTCGAGGCCACCGATCTGCCGGCGCTGAAGAAGACCGAGAAGCACGATATCGACGTGGTGATCGACCGTCTGCGCGCGCGCCCCGAGATGAAGCAGCGGCTGGCCGAGAGCTTCGAGGCGGCGCTGCGCATTGCCGAGGGACGCGCGATCGCGCTCGAACAAGACACCGGCAAGGAGCATCTGTTCTCCAACCGCTTTGCCTGCCCGGTGTGCAGCTATTCGCTGCCCGAGTTGGAGCCGCGGCTGTTCTCGTTCAATTCGCCGGTCGGTGCCTGCCCGCATTGCGACGGCCTCGGCCAGGTGACGGCGTTCGACCCCGAGCGGGTGGTCGCCTTCCCGTCGTTGAGCCTGGCCGCCGGTGCGGTCAAGGGCTGGGACAAGCGCAACGCCTACACCTTCTCGATGATCGAGAGCGTCGCCAGGCGCTATGGCTTCGACGTCGAGACCCCGTTCGAGCAGCTGCCCGAGGCCGCCAGGCAGGTGCTGCTGCACGGCTCGGGCACAACGGACATCGAGTTCGTCTACCGTGCGGAGGGAGCCAAGGGCCGCGTGCGCACGGTCAAGCGCTGGCATCCGTTCGAAGGGATCATCCCGAACTTCGAACGGCGCTTCCGCGAGACCGATTCGGTCGCCGTGCGCGACGATCTCGCGCGCTACCAGGCAGTGCGCCCGTGCCCGCAGTGCGACGGCACGCGGCTGCGGCGCGAGGCGCGCCACGTACGGCTGTCGGCGGTGGGCGACGCAGAGCCTACCGCAGGCCGCACGATCTACGACATCGAGCGCGCCACGCTGGCCGACGCGCTGGCGTACTTCGATTCGCTGCAGCTCGCCGGCGCAAAGGCCGAGATCGCCGACAAAGTGGTGCGCGAGATCCGCGCGCGGCTCAAGTTCCTCAACGACGTCGGGCTGTCTTACCTGAGCCTCGATCGCGGCGCCGACACGCTGTCGGGCGGCGAGGCGCAGCGCATCCGCCTGGCCTCGCAGATCGGCTCGGGGCTGACCGGCGTGATGTACGTGCTCGACGAGCCGAGCATCGGGCTGCACCAGCGCGACAACGCGCGGCTGATCGACACCCTGAAGCGCCTGCGCGACCTCGACAACAGCGTGCTTGTGGTCGAGCACGACGAGGACATGATCCGCGCCGCCGACCACTGCATCGACCTCGGCCCCGGCGCCGGCGTGCACGGCGGCCGACTGGTGGCGCAGGGCACGCCCGCGCAGATCGCGGCGCACCCGTCGTCGCTGACCGGGCAGTTCCTGTCGGGGCGCCGCCGCATCGCGGTGCCGGCGCGCCGCACGCCGTGGCAGGCTGCCTCGCTGGTCGGTGATGCGCCCGCCGGCGCGGCCGGCGCGTGCCTGCGCATCGTCGGCGCGCGCGGCAACAACCTGCGCGCCGTGACCGCCGACGTGCCGGTGGGCCTGTTCACCTGCGTCACCGGCGTGTCGGGGTCGGGCAAGAGCACGCTGGTCAACGACACGCTGTACGCCGCGGTGGCGCATCACCTGTACGGCAGCACCGCCGAGCCGGCGCCGCACGACGCGATCGAAGGCATCGAGGCGTTCGACAAGGTGATCGCGGTCGACCAGAGCCCGATCGGGCGCACGCCGCGCAGCAACCCGGCCACCTACACCGGCCTGTTCACGCCGATCCGCGAGCTGTTCGCCGAGGTGCCGGCCGCGCGCGAGCGCGGTTACGGTGCCGGCCGCTTCAGCTTCAACATCGCCGGCGGCCGCTGCGAGACCTGCCAGGGCGACGGCGTGCTCAAGGTCGAGATGCACTTCCTGCCCGACGTCTACGTGCCGTGCGACGCCTGCCGCGGCCTGCGCTACAACCGCGAGACGCTGGAGATCCTCTACAAGGGCCTGAACGTCAGCCAGGTACTCGACCTGACGGTGGAGGACGCGCACCGCTTCTTCGACGCGGTGCCGGCGATCGCGCGCAAGCTCAAGACGCTGCTCGAGGTGGGGCTCGGCTACGTGAAGCTCGGCCAGAGCGCGACCACGCTGTCGGGCGGCGAGGCGCAGCGCGTCAAGCTGGCGCTCGAGCTGTCCAAGCGCGACACCGGCCGCACGCTGTACATCCTCGACGAGCCGACCACCGGACTGCACTTCGCCGACATCGAACTGCTGCTGGCCGTGCTGCACCAACTGCGCGACGCCGGCAACACGATCGTCGTGATCGAGCACAACCTCGACGTCATCAAGACCGCCGACTGGCTGATCGACCTCGGTCCCGAAGGCGGCGCCGGCGGCGGCCGCATCGTCGCGGCGGGCACACCCGAGGCCGTAGCCGCCAACCCCGAGAGCCACACCGGCCGCTTCCTGCAGCCGGTGCTGGCGGCGACACGTTGAGGCCGTTTCGCGCAGCGCGCTCGGTGCAAAACACAACGACCGCAGGCCGTTGCGTCGCAGGCTAACTTCGCGAGAGCGAAGTTAAGGCGCGAAGCGCCGTGCCGAAGACAAAAGGCCGGCACATCGGCCGGCCTTCCTCGCGCGCTGCAGACCCCGGCGAAGGGGCCCGCTGCGGCTCACTTGAGGTGCGAATTGATCAGCTTGGTCATCTCGAACATCGACACCTGGGCCTTGTTGAAGATCTCCTTCAGCTTGGCGTCGGCGTTGATCATCGTGCGCTTGACCTGGTCTTGCAGCTTGTTCTTCTTGATGTAGTCCCACACCTTCTTGGTCACCTCGGTGCGCGGCATCGCCTTGTCGCCGATGATGGCTGCCAGCGCAGCGCTGGGAGTCATGGCCCTCATGAACGCCGCATTCGGGGTGCGCTTCTTGGCGGGGGCCTTCTTCTTGGCGGCCTTCTTGGCCGGCGCCTTCTTCTTCGCGGGCGCAGACTTCTTGGCGGCCTTCTTGGCCGGCGCCTTCTTGGCGGCCTTCTTCGCCGCCTTCTTGGCCGGGGCCTTCTTCGCCGCCTTCTTCGCCTTCTTCGCAGTTGCCATTTGAAATTTCTCCATCACGTGAGTGGTTGATGTGCCGGAACCCGGGTGAGAGCCGCGTGAACTCTCGTTTCTCTCGTGATCCCTGCGGGCGCGATGGTACAGCGAGCTTTCTTCGATGAGAAGCGTTTTTCCCTCGTGGAGATCGCATTTCTCCCTCGTGGAGCGCAATTCTGTCGCCGCCGCGCATCACGTGTGCCCCGGGGAGCACGCCGCAGCGCAGCGCTATGCTCGCGCCATGAAGCTGATCATTCGCTGGCTGTTGCTGGCCGCGGCCCTGCTGTTGGTGGCACAGCTGTACGGTGGCGTGCATGTCGCCAGCTTCGGTGCGGCGATGGTTGCCGCGCTGGTGCTGGGCCTGCTGAACACCCTGGTGCGCCCGCTGCTGGTGCTGCTGACGCTGCCGGTGACGTTGCTGACGCTCGGGCTGTTCCTGTTCGTGATCAACGCGCTGATGTTCTGGGCGGCGGCCGGCCTGGTCGGCAACAGTTTCAGCGTCACCGGCTTCGGCGCCGCGCTGATCGGCTCGCTGATCTACAGCGTGGCCGGCGTGGTGATCGACGTCGCGATCGAGCGCCTGTTCGCGCCTCGGGCAGCCTGAGCCGCTGTCACTGCGCCGGTTCGCGCCCACCCCTGGCGCGCGACTCGTCCAACAGCGCGCGACGCTGGGCTTCGAGCTGACGCAGCCGCGCATCGATGACCGACGACTCGATGAAGTCCTGCCCCGCGCCCGAGCGCGCCAGGCGCTGTCCGGCGCGCAGGCGGTCGATCGCGCCGGCCCAGTCGCCCAGGGCGGCGCGCGCTTCGGCCTGCGCGCGCACCGCGCGCAGCTTCTGGCCCTGACGTTCGGCACACGACGACAGCTCGCTCCAGGCCAGCGCGTCGTCACGGTGGTCGCTGGTCCAGCTCTGCAAGGTCTCGCAGCGGCTCTTCAGCAGCGCGGGGTCGCTACTCAGCAGCGCGGCCTGCGCTTCCAGCAGCATGCGCGGTCGCGACGAGTCCGCCGGCAGCGCGGTCAAGCGCTTCTCGGCGGTGGCGGCATCGCCCTGGGCGACCGCGAATTCGACGCCCAGCAACCCCCACTCCCGCGCCCGGCGCGGTTGCGGCGCGCCGGCGGCGAGCAGCCGCTCGCCTTCGGCGTAGGCCGGTGCGGCGCGCGCGAAATCGCGCAGCTGAACCGACGCCAGCACGCTGGTGTACAGCGCGGCGAGGCGGTCGTCGCCCGAGTTGGCCAATGCCTTGTCGAGATCCTGCAGGCGCTGCCATGCCTGCACGGTGGTCTCCATCAGCACCCGCGCACGCGCGCGCATCAGCGCATGCTCGGGCCGCGGATTGCTCGTCGGAACCGCCTTGGTGCCCAGCCGCGCCTGCGCCTCGGCGATGCGCTCGGAGGTGAGCGGGTGGCTGCGCAGGTACGGATAGGCGCCGCTGTCGTTGAGCCGATTGGCCCGCTCGAGCTTCTCGAACATGCCGGCCATGCCCGACGGTGCGAAGCCGGCGTCGCGCATCACCGCGAAGCCGATGCGGTCGGCCTCACGCTCCATGTCGCGCGAGAAGCTGAGCTGGCCCTGCGCGGCCGCCGCCTGCCCGCTCATGATCGCGGCCTGGGCGGCGTCGGGGTTGCTGCGCGCTGCCAGCACGCCGAGGATCAACCCCGCCAGCGCCAGCAGGCTCTGGCGCTGGCCGACGGAGATGCTGCGCGCGATGTGGCGCTGCGTGATGTGCGACAGCTCGTGCCCCAGCACCGACGCCAGCTCGTCGGCCGAGGCGGTGAGGTTGATCAACGCCAGGTGCACGCCGATATAGCCGCCGGGCAACGCGAACGCGTTGACGCTGCGGTCGCGCACCAGGAAGGCCTCGAACGGGTAGTTGGCCTCCAGGTCGGGCGTGATGTCGCCGCGCTGCCGCGCCGCCTGCACCAGCGGCGACCAGACCGACTGCAGGTACTCGAGCAGCACGGGGTCGTCGAGGTATTCGGGGTCGCGCCGCACCTCGCGCATGATCTGCTCGCCCAGGTGCCGCTCGGCCGACACCGACAGCTCGTCGGACGCCGACTCGCCGAGCGACGGCAGCCGCACCTGCGCCGACGCCGGGCCGGCCAGCGCGAGGGCCAGCGCGAGGGCGCCGGCGATGCCGCGGCGCGCCAAGGCGCGCGCGGGCTTCCAACGAGGTGCGGGGGGGTTGCTGAGGGTCATCGTCGATCGGCCTGGCCGGGGGCACTCGAAGCGCCACTCGGCTCGGGACGCCTATGATCGCACCGTGGCATTGCCCGTTGGTTAACGACCTCTCGAACCCCGCCGTCATCATGGCCCGCAGCGACAAGCCGTTGACCCACTTCGACGCCCGCGGGCAGGCGCACATGGTCGACGTGGGCGCCAAGGCCGAAACGCACCGCACCGCCCGTGCGCGCGGCAGCATCCGCATGCAGGCGGCGACGTTGGCGCTGATCGCGGCCGGCCAGGCCAGCAAGGGCGACGTGATCGGCATCGCGCGCGTGGCCGCGATCCAGGCCGCCAAGCGCACCGCGGAGCTGATCCCGCTGGCGCATCCGCTGCCGCTGACTCGCGTCAGCGTCGAGTTCGAGGTCGATGCCGCTGCGCTCGCCGTGCATTGCATCGCTCAGGCCGAGACGCTGGGTCGCACCGGCGTCGAGATGGAAGCGCTGACCGCGGTGCAGATCGGCCTGCTCACCGTCTACGACATGTGCAAGGCCGTCGACCGCGGCATGGTGATGGGCGACATCCGGTTGCTCGAGAAGAGCGGCGGCAAGTCGGGCCACTGGGTGGCGGCATCGGCCTGACGGCCGGCGGGCAGCGTCGCTCAGGGCCGCGTGAACTCGCGCCAGGGCACCACCCGCTGCGGCGGCTGGCACTGGAAATGCGTCGCCGCAGCGGCCTGCTGGCACGGCGCAAAGAATTCGTCGGCGCCGGGGTTGCGGAACTCGCGGATGCGCGCGGCGAGCCAGCGCGCCTTGTCGAGCTCGCCTTGCGCGGCCAGCGCCTGCGCCCACGCGATCATCAGACGCACATCGAGCAACTGATGCGGCGCGCGCCGGAACGCCAGTTGCTGCGACGGCGACAGCGGCGCCTTCGGCTCGCCGAACGCCGTGGCCGCCGCATAGTCGGCATGCTGGCCGAACAGCGGGCTGCGCTGGCCGCGCTCGATGCGCTGCTCCAACGGCGCCGCGTTTTCGCCGGGATCGTAGATCACGACGATGCGCCAGTAGTCGAACACCGCAGCGGCCGCCCCGATGGCCAGCGCCAGACCGGCGAAGGCCATCGTCCGGTTGCCCTGATGGTTATGGTGCGGCGCCGCCGCCGAGCGTCCGGAGTCTCCAGAGGTAACGGCCATCGCCGGCACTGGAGGCGACAGCGCGAAGCCCAAGGCAAAGGTGGTCGGCAGCAGGAAGTACGCGTACCACAGCGGGTACTCCAGCAGGCTGTGCAGGCCGATCATCAGCACGATCATGAAGGCGGTACGGCGCGCCAGGCCGTCGTCGCCTTCGCACGCCCAGGCGCGTCGGC
>DASURM010000027.1:0-7111 GCA_036280035.1 Burkholderiaceae bacterium
TTCATGGCCGATGATAGAGCCGGCGACGAGATCACCGCCCATCGGGTCGTGCCCCAGAGACGACCGCCTATCGCGACTTGCTCGCCTTCAACCGTGCTGCATAGTGGGCCGCGCGTTCCGCGTGACCCTGCGCGCGGTAGATCTGTTCGAGCTCCTCGAAAACGTAGGGGTCGCGCTCGGCGTCGGCGTCCCACTCGCACTCGAGTCGCAACTGAATGTCGCGTGCCTCGTCGAGGCGGCCCATCAGGCGCAGCGTGTTGGCGATCATCCAGTGCGCGATGCGCACGCTCCGCACCTCGCCCAGCCGCTCCCGGGCTGTCAGCGCGAGCTTGAACTCCGCCAGCGCCTCGTCGTGGCGGCCGAGTCGCTGCAGCGCATAGCCGCGGTTGTTGCGCAGCGCGGCCTCCCACCGCGCTGCCGCCGGCTGCTCGGACGCCAGCGCGATCTTCAGCCCCTCGTCGGCCCACATGATGCCGGCGGCCGGGTCGGTATCGACAAACGCGAACATGTGCAGCGTGTCGATCGCCAGTGCGTCGAGCCGCGCACCCTTGGCCAGCGCCAGTGCGCGGTCGTAGGCTGCACGCGCGTTGGTCTTGGCCTGCGGCGTCAGCTCCTCGGGCCCGTGCGTGGCCGAGCACCAGCTGCGGCCGAGTTCCAGCCAGTAGCGCGCCTGCGCCTCCGGACCGGCCCTGGCCAGGTGCGGCTCCACCGCAGCCAGCAGTTCGCGGGCCCGCGCAAAGTCGCGGCGCAGGCCGTACGTGCGCGCGATCTGCGTCTCGAGGATCAGTACGTCGTCACCACTGGCCGCGGCCAGCGCCGCCCGGAATCGCTGCTCGCTGAGCGCGGGCTGCGCGAAATCCCACAGCGCGCCGAGGTCGATCGAGGCCATCGCTGTGCATCGTCAGTGCATGTCCTTGGGCAGCGTGCCTTCGAGCTTGCAGATGATGCCGAGCATCACCTCGTCGGCGCCGCCGCCGATCGAGCCCAGGCGGCTGTCGCGGTACGCCTGCGACACCGGGTTGTCCCACGTGAAACCCATGCCGCCCCAGTACTGCAGGCAGGCGTCGTTGACCTCGCGGCTCAGCCGGCCGCACTTGAGCTTGGCCATCGAGGCCAGCTTGGTGACGTCCTTGCCCGCGGTGTACAGCTCGACCGCGCGATAGGTGAGGGCGCGCAGCGCCTCGACCTCGGTGCGCAACTCGGCCAGGCGGAAGTGCACCACCTGGTTGTCGAGGATGCTCTTGCCGAACGCCTGGCGCTGCCGCGTGTACTCGATGGTCTGGTCGATCGTCAGGTCGAGCCCGGTGATGTTCGAGGCCGCGGCCCACAGGCGCTCCTCCTGGAACTGCATCATCTGGTAGATGAAGCCCATGCCCTCCTGGCCGACCAGGTTGCGCCGCGGCACGCGCACGCCATCGAAGAAGAGCTGCGCGGTGTCGCTCGACCACATGCCGATCTTGTGGATCTTCTGCTTGGTGATGCCCTTCGAATCCATCGGCACGACGATCAGGCTCTTGTTCTTGTGCGGGCCGCCTTCGGCGCTGGTGTTGACGAGCAGGCAGCACCAGTCGGCCTGCAGGCCGTTGGTGATCCACATCTTGCTGCCGTCGATCACGTAGTCGTCGCCGTCCTTGCGCGCGGTGGTCTTGATCGCCGCCACATCCGACCCGCCGCCGGCCTCGCTGACGCCGATGCAGCTCACCATCTCGCCGGCGATCGCCGGCGCCAGGTACTGCTTGCGCAACTCATCGCTGCCGAAGCGGGCGAGCGCCGGCGTGGCCATGTCGGTCTGCACGCCGATCGACATCGGCACGCCGCCGCAGTCGCAGTACCCCAGCGCCTCGGCCATCACCATCGAGTAGCTGAAGTCGAGGTTGGCGCCGCCGTAGGGCTCGGGGTACTTCAAGCCGAGCAGGCCCAGTTCGCCGAGCCGCTTCATCACCTGGTGCGCCGGGTATTGCTGCGCCTTCTCCCACTGCGGCACGTGCGGGTTGAGCTCGTTGACGACGAAGCGCTTGACGGTGTCGCGGATCTGCTCGTGCTCGGGGGTGAACTTCATGGCGGCGGCTTCACTCTGGGCTGGGCGCGATTAGGCAGCAGGGTGACGTTAACGTCAAGCCGCTTCCCAATAGGGGATAGCGAGCGTAAGATCGCCTGCCAACTCGCAACCCGGCCGTGAGACCCGCCGATGACTGAAACGCTGGTTCGCAGCAAGCGCCCAGGGGCGCACGACGCGCGCGCCGCGGTGGCGTCGCACCGCGAGAGCGGCGGTGGCGACGAGCTGTACGGCATCGGCGACCTGTGCGCCGAGTTCGGCGTCACCCCGCGCGCGCTGCGCTTCTACGAAGACAAGGGCCTGCTCGCGCCGCGCCGCGTGGCCAAGACGCGAATCTACACGCGGCGCGACCGCACGCGGCTGGCACTGATCGTGCGCAGCAAGGCGATCGGCGCGCCGCTGTCGGAGATCAAGACCTTTCTCGAGCTGTATGGCGCGCACGGCGAGGGCCGCCAGCAGCAGGCACGCTGGGTGCTCACGCGCACCGACAAGGCGATCGCCGCGCTCGAGGCCAAGCGCGCACACATCGATGCCACGCTGGCCGAACTGCGCGTGATCAACGAAACGGTGCGCCGCTCCCTGCCGGCCAAGGCCTAGAGGAAGAACCCGATGCTGCCGACTTTCCCCTCCGCATGGCTGACCGACGAGCACCGCATGCTGCAGGAGTCGGCGGCGCGCTTCTTTCGCGAGCGCTGGATGCCGCAGGCGGCGAAGTGGCGCGAAGAAGGCCAGATGCCGCTCGAAACCTGGCGCGAAGCCGGGGCCAACAGCCTGCTTTGCGCCAGCACCCCGGCCGAGTACGGCGGGGCCGGCGGCGACTTCGGCCACGACGCGGTGATCTTCATGGAAAGCACGCGCGCCGTCCTCTCGGGCTTCGGCGGCGGGCTGCACTCGGCGATCGTCGCGCCGTACTTCTTCGAGTGCGGCACCGAGGCGCAGAAACGCCGCTGGCTGCCCAGGATGGTGAGCGGCGAGTGCGTCGGCGCGATCGCGATGACCGAGCCCGGAACGGGCTCGGATCTGCAGGCGGTACGAACCAGCGCGGTTCGCGACGGCGACCACTACGTGATCAACGGCTCCAAGACCTTCATCACCAACGGCCAGAACGCCAACCTGATCATCGTCGTCTGCAAGACCGACAAGTCGCTGGGTGCCAAGGGCACCTCGCTGATCGTGGTGGAGACCGATACGCTGGGCGATCGCAACTCGACGCCGGGCTTTCGCCGCGGCCGCCGCCTCGACAAGGTGGGCCTGAAGTCGCAGGACACCTCCGAGCTGTTCTTCGACGCCGTGCGCGTGCCGGCCGACAACCTGATCGGCGGCCGCGAAGGCCAGGGCTTCATTCAACTCATGCAGCAGTTGCCGCAGGAGCGGTTGCAGATCTGCCTGAGCGGCGTCGCCGCGATGGAACGCGCGCTCGACGACACGCTGGCCTACGTCAAGCAGCGCAAGGCGTTCGGGCAGGCGATCTGGGAGTTCCAGAACACGCGCTTCAAGCTCGCCGAGGTGCAGGCCACCGTGCTGGCCGCGCGCGCGTTCGTCGACGCCTGCATGGTCGCGCACTTGAAGGGCGAACTCGACGCCGCTCGCGCCGCGCTCGCCAAGGCCTGGATTACCGAGCAACAGGGCAGGGTGATGGACGAGTGCCTGCAGCTTTTCGGCGGCTACGGCTACATGATGGAGTACCCGATCGCCGAGCTGTACGTGAACGCGCGGGTGCAGCGCATCTACGGCGGCACCAACGAGATCATGAAGGAGCTCGCGTCGCGCTCGATGTGAGGAGTCAACCATGGATGCCACCGACCTTCCACTGATCGAACGGCTGAACGCCGCGCTCGCGCTGCAACGGGCCGCCTACCGCGCGCACCCGGTGCCGAGCACCGCCGAACGGCGCGACGATCTCAAACGCCTGCGCGCCTTCCTGCGCGAACAGCAAGGAGCCATAGCCGACGCGATCGGCGCCGACTACGGCCATCGCTCGCGCCACGAGACGCGGCTGGCCGAGCTGGTGCCCGCGGTCGACGGCATCGGCCATGCACTCAAGCACCTGAAGTCGTGGATGCGGGTGCAGCGCCGTGGCGTCGACTGGATCACATTCCCGTTCGCGCGCAATCGCGTGATGCCTCAGCCGCTGGGCGTGGTGGGCGTGATCGTGCCGTGGAACTTTCCGGTCAACCTGAGCTTCGTGCCGCTGACGGCGATCTTCGCCGCCGGCAACCGCGCGATGGTCAAGCTCAGCGAGAACTCGCGCCACCTGGCCGCGCTGCTGATCGACAAGGTGCCGGCGTACTTTCCGCCCGAGAAGCTGCAGTTCTTCGACGAGACCGGCGGCGTCGGCGTCGCGTTCTCGCAGTTGCCGTTCGACCACCTGCTGTTCACCGGCTCGGGCACCACCGGCCGCGCGGTGATGGCGGCGGCGGCAAAGAACCTCTGCCCGGTGACGCTCGAGCTGGGCGGCAAGTCGCCGGCGATCGTTGCGCCCGACTTCCCGCTGGCCACCGCGGCCGAGCGCATTTTGTTCGTCAAGTGCATGAACGCGGGGCAGATCTGCACCACGGTCGACCACGCCTGGCTGCCGGCCGACAAGATCGACGAGTTCGTTCGTCTGGCGCAGCAGATCGTGCCGCGCATGTACCCGTCGCTGGCATCGCCCGACTACACCTCGATCATCGATCCGAAGTCGTTCGACCGCCTGCTCAGCGCGCTCGACGAGGCGCGCGAACGCGGCGCGCGCGTGATCCCGCTGCTGCCGGGGGCGCCGTTCGACGCCGCCGCGCGCAAGATCGCGCCGCACCTCGTGCTCGACGCGCCGGAAGACACCGCGCTGATGAAGCGCGAGATCTTCGGCCCCATCCTGCCGCTGCGGCCATACCGCTCGCTCGACGAGGTGATCACCGCCATCAACGCCGGCGACCGCCCGCTCGCGCTGTACCCGTTCAGCAAGGAGAAGGCCTTCGTGCAGCGCGTGCTCACCCAGGTGATGTCGGGCGGCGTATCGGTCAACGACGCGCTGTTCCACGTGGGCCAGCATGATCTGCCGTTCGGCGGCGTGGGCGCCTCGGGCATGGGCCACTACCACGGCCGCGAGGGTTTCGAAACCTTCTCCAAGCTGCGCCCGGTGTTCCGCCAGGCTCCGGTGTCGGCGCTCAAGTTCTTCGGCCCGCCGTACGGCGCGCGGATGAATGCGCTGTTGAAGTTTCTGATCAAGTGATGCTCAGGCACAGCCCGGCCGACACACCGGTGCCCGAGCTGCTCGCGGAGCTCGCTGGGCACGGCTACGTCATCGTGCCTTCGCTGCTGCCGCCCGCGCAGGTGCAAGCGATCCGCGATGCGCTGGCGCCGCACCTGCAGCGCCAGCGCATGGGCCGCAACGACTTCGAGGGCTACGACAGCGAGCGCGTCTACGCGCTGCTGGCCAAAGGCGCGGTGTTCGCCGAGCTGGCCGCGCACCCGCTGGTGCTCGACGTGTGCGAGCGCGTGCTGGGCCCGAACTTCATGCTGAGCGCGTGCCTGGCGATCAACTCGCACCCGGGCGAGAACGCGCAGCCGCTGCACCATGACGACATCTTCTACAAGGTGCCGCGGCCGCGCCCGCCGTACGGCGTGAGCGCGTTCTGGGCGATCGACGAGTTCACCGACCGCAACGGCGCCACCGAGATCATCCCGGGCAGCCACCGGTGGGGCGACGAGCCGATCGCCGGTCTCGACGAATCGTTCGTCAACGGCGAGCGCGTGCCGGTGGTCGACCACCCCGGCCTCGAGAAGGCCGTGATGCCCAGCGGCTCGCTGATGCTGGCGTACGGCACGCTGTGGCACCGCGGCGGCGCCAATCGCAGCGCCGCCTCGCGCCTGGCGATCACGCCGCAATACTGCGTGGCCTGGGGGCGGCAGATGGAGAGCATGCTGCTCTCGGTGCCGCCGCACATCGTGGCCAGCTATCCCGAACGGGTGCAACAGTTGCTCGGCTACAGCATCCACCCGCCGTTCATGGGGCATTCGAACGGAGTGCACCCCAGCCGTCTACTGAAGGAGTTTCAGCGATGACCCACGCCTACATCTACGACCACCTGCGCACGCCGCGCGGCAAGGGCAAGAAGGACGGTGGCTTGCACCAGGCCACGCCGGTGTGGCTGCTGCGCACGCTGCTCAAGGAGCTGGAGCGCCGCAACGACCTCGATACGAGTCTCGTCGACGACGTGGTGCTCGGCTGCGTCACGCCGGTGGGCGAGCAGGGCGCCGACATCGCGCGCACCGCGGTGCTCGACGCCGACTGGGCGCAGACCTGCGCCGGCGTCACGCAAAGCCGCTTCTGCGCCAGCGGCCTCGAGAGCGTGAACCTCGCCGCGGCCAAGGTGGCCTCGGGCTTCGAAGATCTCGTGGTCGGCGGCGGCGTGGAGAGCATGAGCCGCTGGAAGATGGGCAGCGATGGCGGCGCCTGGGCGATGGACCCGCGCATCAACCAGAAGCTCGGCTTCGTGCCGCAAGGCGTCGGCGCCGACCTGATCGCCACGATGGAAGGCTTCAGCCGCACCGACGTCGACACCTTCGCGCTGCACTCGCACCAGCGCGCATCGGCCGCGCGCGCCGAGGGGCGCTTTGCCAAGGCCGTGATCCCGGTGAAAGACATCGCCGGCCTCGCGCTGCTCGACCGCGACGAGACCATCCGCGACAACGCCAGCCTCGAAGCGATGGCCAAGCTGGAAGCGAGCTTCGCCACCATCGGCGCAATGGGTTTCGACGCCACCGCGCTGCGCAAGTACACCACGGTGGAGCGAATCAACCACGTGCACCACGCGGGCAACTCCAGCGGCATCGTCGACGGCGCGGCGCTGATGCTGGTGGGTAGCCAGGAGGGCGGCAAGAAGGCGGGCCTGAAGCCGCGCGCGCGCATCCGCGCCGCGGCGGTGATCGGCTCGGAGCCGACCATCATGCTCACCGGCCCCACGCCGGCGTGCCGCAAGGCGCTGGCCAAGGCGGGCATGCAGGCCAAGGACATCGACCTGTTCGAGATCAACGAGGCGTTTGCCGTGGTGCCGATGCAGACCGCGCGCAACC
>DASURM010000028.1:0-2231 GCA_036280035.1 Burkholderiaceae bacterium
AACCGCCGCGCGGCCGCCCGGCTGCTTGCGGGCTGCGCGGCGCTGGCCACGGCGACTGCGGCCTGGTCGGCCGACTTCACGATGCGCATCAGCCACCAGTTCCCGCCGGCGCACCACTCGGCGAAGAACATCGAGCAGTTCGCCGCTGACGTGAAGGCCGCCACTGGTGGCAAGGTCGACGTGCAGATCTTCGGCTCGGCGCAGCTGTTCAAGCCGAACCAGAACCATTCGGCGGTGGCCAGCGGCAAGATCGAAGCGGCGTCGATCGTCGGCTTCACGCTCGGCGGCACGATCCCCGAGATGAACGTCACGCTGATTCCGTACTACGTGACCTCGCTCGACAAGATGAAGAAGTTCCCCGGCTCCGAGCCCGCCAAGCTGCTCGACGCCAAGCTGCTCGACAAGGGCCTGCTCAACCTCGGCTGGATGGTCGACGCGAGCGACGGCATCTTCACCTCGGCCAAGGTGCCGCTGGTCGCGCCGGCCGACTTCAAGGGCGTGAAGATCCGCGGCCTGTCCAAGCTGTTCGACGAAGGGCTGATCGCGATGGGCGCGTCGCCCTCGGCGATGCCCGGCTCCGAGGTCTACCAGGCGCTGCAGACCGGCGTCATCGATGCCGGCTTCACCGGCGTGGCCGCCGCTTACGAACGCAAGTTCTACGAGGTGCAGAAGTTCGGCGTGGCGTCGAACATCATCCTCGCGCACGATATCCTGGTGGTGAACCCGGCCTGGTTCAACGGCCTGCCGGCCGGCATCCGCCAGGCGATCCAGACCGCCGCGCACCAGGCCGAGCAGCGCTCGATTCCGAAGAACGCCGACATTCCCGCCAGCGATGTGCAGCGCCTGCGCGACAAGGGCATGACCGTCACCGTGCTGACGCCGGCGCAAGAGAAGGCGATGGCCGACGCGATGCAGCCGGCGGTGCTGAAGGCGTTCCGCGCCTCGAGCGCCGACGCGCAGAAGCTGATCGACCTGGTCGACAAGCTGTAGCGCATGCACGCCGAGCAGCCGCCGGCGGGCGGCGAGCCGCGCGCGCTGCGCGCGCTCGGCCGCGTGGTCACCTGGCTCACCACGGCGGCGACGGCGCTGTCGGCCGCCGGCGTGCTGGCGTCGCTGTTCCTGATCGGCTGGGCGGTGGTGATGCGCTATGCGTTCAACCGCGCTCCGGTGTGGGTCGACGACCTGGTGGGCCTGCTGCTGGTGGCGATCGTGATGCTCGCCGCGGCGCAGGTGCTGCGCCGCGGCGAGCACATCGCGGTGGATGTCCTCACCGAGCGGCTGTCGGGGCGCGCGGCGCGCTGGGCGCAGGGGCTGGCCGTGGCCGCGGCCGCGCTGGTCGCGCTGATTCTCGTGATCAACGGTTGGCAGACAGCGATGCAATCGCGCCAGTTCGGCATCGTCACCGAGGGCCGCCTCGAATGGCCGGTGTGGATGCTGATGTTGCTGCTGCCGGTGGGCGGTGCACTGATGACGCTGGTGTGCGTCGAGGCGTTGTGGCGGCTGGCGCTGGGGCTGCCGCCGGCGATCGAGCAGCACCAACATCAGGCGGCCGAAGAATGACGATCGCGGCGATCCTCGTCGGCCTGGTGCTGCTGCTGTTCACCGGCGTGCCGATCTTCGCCGGGCTGGCGATCTTCGCCGGCGTGCTGCTGCTCGGCCAGGGCGGGCTGGCGTCGGTGACCGAGGTGATCTTCGGCGAGCTGAACCACTATCTGCTGGTGGCGATCCCGCTGTTCGCCTACATGGCGCACGTGATGATCCGCGGCCGCATCGTCGACGACCTGTACGACACCGCGTATACGCTGACGCGGCATCTGCCGGGCGGGCTCGGCGTGGCGACGATCGTCGCCTGCACGATCTTCGCCGCCATCTCGGGGTCGAGCGTCGCCACCGCGCTGACGATCGGCGCGGTGGCGATCCCGCAGATGCTGCGCTTCGGCTACCCGCCGCGGCTGGCCTACGGCCTGGTGGCCGCGGGCGGCACGCTGGGCATCCTGATCCCGCCGTCGGGGCCGATGGTGCTGTACGGCGTGACCACCGACACCTCGATCGGCGGCCTGTTCATGGCCGGCGTGGTGCCCGGGCTGATGATGGCGGCGATCTTCGTCGTTTACGCGATGGCCTCGGTGGCGCTGCGGCACCGGCATCTCGAGCGCGAGCGGCGCGCCAGCCTCGGCGAGGCGCTGCGCGCGATCGTCAAATCGGCCTGGGCGCTGTCGCTGCCGGTGTTC
>DASURM010000029.1:0-18144 GCA_036280035.1 Burkholderiaceae bacterium
CGCGCCTTGCTGACGAGCATCTCGCTGGCCTCCCGCGGCGGCAACGCATGCACGATCGCGCCCAGCTCCTTGGGCGTGAAGTAGTGCCACAGGCCGTCGCTGCAGGCCAGCAGGCTGTCGCCGACCTCGAGCTTGTCGATGTGCTCGGTGGCCAGCGGCGGGTCATTGGTCGTGCCCAGGCAGCCGGTGAGCAAGTTGCCCTGCGGGTGGGTGTTGGCCTGCTCCTCGGTGATCTTGCCTTCGCTGATCAGCCGCTGGACGTACGAGTGGTCGGTGGTACGGCTGACCAGGTCGGAGCCGCGAAAGTGGTAGACCCGCGAATCGCCGGCGTGCACGAAATCGCACTCGCGCTCGGGCCCGATCATGTAGGCGGCGATCGTGCTGTGCGGCTCCTCCTCGGAGGTGATGGCGGTCAGCTTGATCATCAGGTGCGACTCCATCACCACCTGCTTGAGCATCTCGCCGCCATCGTCCTTGGTCGGCGCGTGGCGCTCGAAGATCTGCTTGGCCGTCAGGATCACCTGGTCGGCGGCCTTGCGCCCGCCGCTCTTGCCCCCCATGCCGTCGGCCAGCACCGCCAGCGCGCAACCTTGCACCCGCGGATGAGCGACGATCTCGACCTGGTCTTGCTGGTAGGCGCGGTCGCCCTTGTGGATGCCGGTGGCGGCAACGAGGCGGTAGCCCTTGGGGGCACGTGGCATGGCCGGAATATAAACTCGCAGCTTCGCCCCGCAGCGTGCAATGTGCGCGCCGCGGCTCTCCGCTGGACGAATCCGGCGCCCGAGAGCACATTGCCGTTGCCCAGCCACCTCGACCACGAAAGCCAGACCGCCGAGCCGGCCGGCGCTCGACGCCCAGCGATGGAAGAGAACCTGCACTCACCGCAGCGCCGCCTGATCGAGTTGCGCATCGCGCATGCCGACCTCGACAGCGCCATCGACACCATGGCGGTGCAATCGCCGGTCGACGAGCTGGTGCTGCGGCGGCTGAAGAAGCATCGCTTGCTGTTGCGCGACCAGATCGTCAGGCTCGAGGCCGAACTCGATCCGCCGGAACCGGCGTGAGCCCGCGCCCGGCCGCAGCGCCGAAGGGGTTGCTGTGCAGCCCGGGGGCGAATCCCGCTCGGCGCTGCGGGGTCGCAGGCCCCGAGGTGCGCCAGTGAGCGGCGCAGCAGGTGGCCTGCTGCAGCAGGCGTGCGCGCGTGCGCTGTCAGCCGGCGGCGATCTGGCCGTGGGCGACCCGGGCTTCGTCGAGCGCGACGCGCAGCTGGCGATGGCGTGCGCGGTCGCGCAGGCGATCGAGGGTCGGCAGGCGCTGGTGGCCGAAGCGGGCACCGGTGTCGGCAAGACCTTCGCCTACCTGGTGCCGTTGCTGTTGTCGGGCCGGCGTGCGCTGGTCAGCACGGCCACCAAGAGCCTGCAGGACCAGCTGTTCCTGCGCGACCTGCCGCGCCTGACGCGCGCACTGCGGCAGCCCGCGCGGCTGGCGCTGCTGAAGGGTCGCGCGAGTTACCTGTGCCTGCACCGCCTGCGGCAGGCGCGCGACAGCGCCACGCTGCCCGACCGCTTCGCGGTGCGCACGCTGGCGCGAGTCGAGCAGTGGGCCAGCGCCACGCGCAGCGGCGACCTGGCCGAACTCGACGGGCTCGACGAGCGCTCGCCGGTGATTCCGCTGGTGACCTCCACGCGCGACAACTGCCTCGGCACCGAGTGCCCGTCGTACCGCGATTGCCACCTGATGCGCGCGCGTCGCGACGCGATGGCCGCCGACCTGGTGGTGATCAACCACCATCTGTTCTTCGCCGACCTGGCGCTGCGTGACAGCGGCGTGGCCGAGCTGCTGCCCACGGTCGACGCCGCGGTGTTCGACGAGGCGCACCAGCTCGTGGACTCGGGCGTGCAGTTCCTCGGCGTGCAACTCGGCACCGGCCAGCTGATCGACTTCGCGCGCGACCTGCTGGCCGCGGGTCTCGCGCACGCGCGCGGCATGCGCGACTGGCAGGTGCTGTCGGCGGGTTGTGAACGGGCCGCGCGCGACTTGCGGTTGGCCTGTGCGGGCGCCTTGCGTGAGCCGCGCGGCACGATCAAGCTGGCGTGGGGCGAGCGTGCGCAGACTCCCGCGTTCGGTGCGGCGCTCGACGCGCTGGGCGGTGCGCTGCAGCGCATCGTCGACTCGCTCGACGACCTGCTGGGCAGTGCGCCCGACCTGGCGCGGCTGGCGCAACGCAGCAGCGAGCTGATGCAGCGTACCGCCGCGTTTGCCCGCGACGCCGCGCCCGAGCGCGTGCGCTGGATCGACCTCGGCGTGCGCGACGCCCGGTTGATCGAATCGCCGCTCGACATTCGCGAACTGCTCAGCCAACAGCGCGCGAGCGCCACGCGCTGCTGGATCTTCACGTCGGCCACGCTGGGCGACGACGAGCGGTTGAGCTGGTTCAGCGAAGCCGCCGCGCTGGAAGAAGCCACCAAGCTGCGCGTGGACAGCCCGTTCGACTACCGCGCCCATGCGCGCGTCTGGGTGCCCTCGCAGCTGCCGAAACCAAACGACGTCCGACATCCGGAGGCGATCGGCGAGCTGGCGGCCAGACTGGCCGGGCGACTCGGCGGCCGCACGTTCGTGCTGACGACGACCTTGCGCGTGTTGGAGCCGATTGCCCAGGCGCTGCGCGACGCCGCGCAGCGCGACGGCAACGTGCTCGAGGTGCTGGTGCAGGGCAGCCAGCCGCGACGGCTGCTGCTCGAACGCTTCGCCGACGGCCGCGGCCGCGTGCTGGTGGGCTCGCAGAGCTTCTGGGAGGGCATCGACGTGCCCGGTGACGCTCTGCAGTGCGTGCTGATCGACAAGCTGCCGTTTCCGCCGCCCAACGATCCACTGGTCCAGGCGCGCGCTCATGCGCTGCGCGCGCGTGGCCGCGATCCGTTCAACGACTATTTCGTCGCCGACGCCGCGGTGTCGCTGAAGCAGGGCGCCGGCCGCCTGATCCGGCACGAGGACGATCGCGGGCTGCTGGTGATCGGCGACGTGCGCCTGCGCCAGATGGGATACGGGCAGCGCCTGCTGCGTGCGCTGCCGCCGATGACCCCGCTGGACAGCGAGGCGCAGGCGCTGGTCTGGCTCGACGAACTGGCGTCGCTTCGTTGACGAATCTGCGCTGCGCGTTGCTGCGCGCACTCCGGAATGCGGGCCGCATGGGCGGCCTGCCCGCGGACCCCGCGAAGCAGCGCGCAGCGGGGTCCCACCTGTGAGAAGGATCCGGCTCTGCCGGCCCTTCTCACACTGATCCTCTCGACGAGGAATTGCGCAGCAATTCCTCGTCGCCTACCAGAACTGCCACCACGCCTTGTCGGGCCTTCGGATGCCGTCGCGCATGAATGGGCTGTCGGGATAGTTGGCCTTCAGCACGCGGTCGGCGTCGTCGCGCAACTGGGTGAGCCCGAGCTTGTCGTAGCACTGGGCCATGATGTAGAGGGCCTCTTGGGCCGAGGGCGTCTGCTGATACTCGCGCACCGTGTACTGTGCGCGGTTGACCGCCGCGACGTACGCACCACGCCGGTAGTAGTAGCGTGCCACGTGCAGTTCGTATTCGGCCAGCGCATTGACGATGTAGTCCATGCGCACGCGGGCGTCGGCGCTGTACTTGGAGTCGGGAAACTGGTCCACCAGCTGCTTGAACGCCTGATACGCGTCGCGTGACGCCTGCTGATCGCGCTCGGAGATGTCCTGCCGCGAGATCGAGCTCAGGAAACCGAGGTTGTCGTTGAAATTGACGATGCCCTTGAGGTACATCGCGTAGTCGAGTGCAGGGCTCGACGGGTGGGTCTTGATGAAGCGGTCGAGCGTCGACAGCGACGCCGCGCGTTCGCCGCTGCGGAACTGTGCATAGGCCTGGTCGAGCGCCGCCTGCTGCGCGAGGATCGAGCCGGCGGCCTTGCCTTCGACGCGCTCGAGCAGCTTGATCGCCTTGTCGTAACTGCCCGCGGCCATTTCGTCGCGGGCGTCTGCGTACAATTTTTCGGCGCTGTCCTTGTCGTTGATGGCGGGCGACGAACTGCAGGCGGCCAGGCCCAGCGCCAGCGCGGCAATGCCCAATATCGTACGGACAGCGGGCGGTAGAAACTTCATCGGATTAGTGGGCCACAGCGGCAGCTTGGCGGTTGACGGGGCGATTCTAATGACGCACACCACGGCCGCGTTGACGGCATTGGATCGCGACGACGACGCGGCGGCCGAGCCCGACGCGCTCGAACCCGAGCGGCGCCAGTGGCAGCTCGACGCCGGCGCGCACGGCCAGCGCATCGACAAGCTGCTGGCGACGCTGGCCTCGGAGTTCTCGCGCAGCCACCTGCAGGGAGTGATCGCGCAAGGTCACGTCGCGCTCGACGGCGCCACGGTCACCAGTGCCTCGCGACGCGTCAAGGCTGGGCAAAGCCTGCAGGTGACGCTGTGGCCGACTGCGCAGGCGCTGGCGTTCCGGCCCGAGCCGATGCCGCTGTCGATCCGCTTCGAGGACGAACACCTGCTGGTGCTCGACAAGCCCGCCGGCGTCGTGGTTCATCCGGCCGCGGGCCACTGGTCGGGCACGTTGCTCAACGGCCTGCTGTCCCACCACGCCGGCGCATCGACTCTGCCGCGGGCGGGCATCGTGCACCGGCTCGACAAGGACACCAGCGGCCTGATGGTGGTGGCCAAGAGCCTGCCCGCGATGACGGCGCTGGTGCGCGCAATCGCCGCGCGCGAGGTGCAGCGCGTCTACCATGCGCTGGCGCACGGCGTGCCGGCATGGCGCGAAACGACGATCGACGCACCGATCGGCCGCGACGCTCAGCAGCGCACGCGCATGGCGGTTGTGGTCGGCGGCAAGCCGGCACGCACCGATGTGCGGTGCCTGGTGCGCGGCCGCACCGCCAGCGGCCTGCAATGCACACTGCACAGCGGGCGCACCCACCAGATACGCGTGCATCTGGCGTGGTGCGGCCATCCGCTGGTGGGTGACAGCTTGTATGGCGGTCTCGCTCGATGGGGCCTGCAACGCCAGGGCTTGCACGCGCATCGGTTGGCGTTCGCGCATCCGATCGACGGTCGCGCGCTGGCCTTCGAGAGCCCGTTGCCGCCCGACCTGCGTCACGCTTGGCAGGCAGCCATGTCCGAATAGCGCTGCGCGGCCGTTGGCGGCGCTACAATGCCTTCCATAGCGCGCCTTGGGCGCGGCCGCTGCCGAGACCGTCGGCACGGCGGTCGATGACAAAGCAGTGCGTCGACATCCGCGCACCACGCCGGTCGAGGCCGGCCCACGAAGCACCATGAAACCGGCCGCGCCGACGGGCGCGGCGATGACATCCTAGCGATACAGGGACGCCGACCGTGGCGCGCTCGGGCGCCGGCCGGCCGACACGACAACGAATGAGTACCCTCGGGGCGAAGCATGTGCTCGAAGCGGCACTGCTGTGCGCACAGCAGCCGCTGACGCTGCGCGACATGGCCGGCCTGTTCGAGGAGCAGACCGAGCCCGACGCAATCCGGATACTGCTCGACGAACTGGCGTGCGACTGGCAGGGCCGCGGCGTCGAACTGGTGTGCCTGGCCAGCGGCTGGCGCTTCCAGAGCCGCACTGATGTCGGCGCGGCGCTCGAGCGGCTGAATCCGGAGAAGCCGGCGCGCTACTCGCGTGCCGCAATGGAGACGCTGGCGATCATCGCCTACCGACAGCCGGTGACCCGCGGCGACATCGAAGACATTCGCGGCGTCACCGTCAGTGGCCCGATCATCAAGCAGCTCGAGGATCGTGGCTGGGTCGAGGCCATCGGCACGCGCGAGTCGCCGGGGCGTCCGGCGCTGTATGCCACCACCCGGCAGTTTCTCGATGACCTCGGGCTGGCGCGGCTCGACGAATTGCCCGCGTTGCAGGGCCCGACCGGCGCGGCGCCGCCGCCGGCGCTGCTGGCGCAGTTCGGCGACGGCCAGGGCGCGCTCGAGCTCGATGCCGAGTCCGCGGCCGAGGCCTCGGCCGAACTGACGCAGGTCGCAAACCCCGACGAGGTGACGTCGCCGTCCGATTCGACACCACAGCCATGAACCCCAACGAACCCGATCCGTCTGCACCCGCGTTGCCGGCATCGCCGCCGGCGCAACCCGATGCGCCGCGGGCCGACGCCGGCACGCCGGCGACGCCCGTTGCCTCCGTGGAGGGCGGCGACGCCGGCGGCGAGCGGCCCGCCGGCGCCGACGATGCGCAGCAGCCGCGACGGCGCAATCGCAACCGCCGGCGCGGGCGACGCAACCGAGGCGATCGGGCGGCAATCGATGTCACAGCCAATAGCGACGTCGATGACGAGGTCGGCGACGACGATGAGGCGGACGGCGACGACGAGGCAACAGGCGAGGCGGTCGCCGCCCCCGAATGGACACCCGTCGAGGCCGGCGAGCGGTTTTCCGATGTCGTATCGGGTGCCTACGACAGCGAGCCCGTGCCCGAACCGCAGGCCGAGCCGGCCAAGCGCGTGCTGGCGGCAATGCCCGATGCGCCCAAGTTGCACAAGGTGCTTGCGCAGGCCGGCATCGGCTCGCGACGCGACATGGAGCAACTGATCGCCGACGGCCAGATCACGGTCAACGGACAGAGCGCGCACATCGGCCAGCGCATCGCCGCCGGTGACCAGATCCACGTCAACGGGCAGCTGGTGAAGGTGCGCATCGCGCCGCCGCGTGCGCGCGTGCTCGTCTATCACAAGCCCGCGGGCGAGATCGTCACGCACGGCGATCCACAGAACCGGCCCACAGTGTTTCGCCGCCTGCCGCGGCTGCATCAGGGCAAGTGGCAATCGGTGGGACGGCTCGACATCAACACCGAGGGCCTGCTGCTGTTCACCAACTCCGGCGATCTCGCCAACCGCCTGATGCACCCGCGCTTCGGCGTCGAGCGCGAGTACGCCGTGCGTGTGCTGGGCACGCTGACCGACGAGCAGCGCGAGCAGTTGCTCGAAGGGGTCGACATCGACGGCCAGCGCGCCGCGATGCGCTCGATCGAGGACGGCGGCGGCGAAGGCGCGAACCACTGGTACCGCGTCGTCATCGCCGAGGGCCGCAACCGCGAGGTGCGACGCATGTTCGAGTCGCTCGGCATGGCGGTCAGCCGACTGATCCGCATCCGCTACGGCTGCGTCGTGCTGCCGCGCGGCTTGCGTCGTGGCGTCTGGGTCGACCTGCCCGCCAGTGACATGCAGACCCTGCAATCCCTGGTCGGCGGGCCGCGCCAGCAGGGCAGCCAGGGCAACGGCCGGCCGAACAACCGCAACCGGCGCGACCGCGACCGCGGGCGCGAGCAGCGCGGCCCGCGCGACAGCGCGCCCGCACCGCACGGACCGCGGCCACACGACGACGAGGACAACCTCGATTTCACGTCGATCCCCAATCCGCTGCAGCAGACCTTCGATCGCCGCGCCATCCGCGAGGCGCGCCAACCGCGGCGCGAGATCTCCGAGGACGGTCCGATTCCCAATCCGCTGGAGCAGACCTACGACAAGCGCGGCGTCCAGAAGGGGCGCGGGCTGGGCGTCGGCGGTGGCGGCCGCAGGAGCGGCGGCAAGAGCAGTGGCGGCGAGCGCCAACCCGATCCGATGCAGACTTCGGTCGGCTACATCGGCGCCGATGCCTTCCACAAGCAGATGAGCGGTGGTGGCGGCGGCGGTCGCGGCCGCCGGCGGCGCTGACAGGGCGTTGCGCGCGGGCGGCGCGGGCGTCGTCGCTAGAATCCTTCGCTTACTCGATGCACCTGGATTGCGAGGAGAACCGAATGCCCGTCGAGCGCACGCTCTCGATCATCAAGCCCGATGCCGTGGCCAAGAATGCGATCGGCCAGATCCTGGCGCGCTTCGAGGCCGCCGGCCTGAAGATCGTCGCGGCCCGAATGGCGCATCTGTCGCGCGGCGAGGCCGAGGCGTTCTACGCGGTACACAAGGCGCGCCCGTTCTTCGCCGACCTGGTCAGGTTCATGACCTCGGGGCCGGTGATGATCCAGGTGCTGCAGGGCGACAACGCGATCGCCAGGAATCGCGAGCTGATGGGCGCCACCGACCCCAAGAAGGCCGCCAGGGGAACCATCCGCGCCGATTTCGCCGACAGCATCGATGCCAACGCCGTGCACGGCTCCGATGCTCCCGAGACGGCGGCTGTGGAAGTGGCGTTCTTCTTCCCCGGCATGGCCGTCTACGACCGCTGAGGGCGCCTGCGTTCGGTGTGGTCAACCTGCTCGACTTCGACCGCGACGCCCTGATCGCCCATTGCGAGCGGCTCGGCGAGAAGCCGTTTCGCGCCGTGCAGCTGTTGCGCTGGATCCATCAGCGCGGGGTGGCCGAGTTCGCGCAGATGACCGACCTCGCGCGCTCGCTGCGCGACCGCCTGCCGCAGCAGGCCCTGGTGGCCGCACCGGCGGTGTCGAGCGAGCAGGCGTCCGACGACGGCACCATCAAGTGGCTGTTCGATGTCGGCGGCGGCAATGCGATCGAGAGCGTCTTCATCCCCGAGGCCGACCGCGGCACGCTGTGCGTGTCGTCGCAGGCCGGCTGCGCGGTCGGCTGCCGCTTCTGCGCCACCGGTCACCAGGGCTTCAGTCGCAACCTGACGACGGCCGAGATCGTCGGCCAACTGTGGTTCGTCGAGCACCACCTGCGCGCGCGCCTCGGCCTGGGCGCCGACGAGCGGGCAATCGACAACGTGGTGATGATGGGCATGGGCGAGCCGCTGCAGAACTACGGCGCGCTGGTGCCGGCGCTGCGTGTGATGCTCGACGATCATGGCTACGGCCTGTCGCGCCGCCGTGTCACGGTGTCGACCTCCGGCGTGGTGCCGATGATCGATCGACTGCGTGCCGACTGCCCTGTCGCGCTGGCGGTGTCGCTGCATGCCAGCGACGATGCGTTGCGCGACCAGCTGGTACCGCTGAACCGCAAGTACCCGCTGGCCGAACTGCTCGACGCCTGCGTGCGCTACCTCGATGCCGCGCCGCGCGACTTCATCACCTTCGAATACTGCATGCTCGACGGCATCAACGATTCGCCGCAGCAGGCTCAGGCGCTGGTGCGCCTGGTGCGCGATCGCGTGGCGTGCAAGGTCAACCTGATCCCATTCAACCCGTTCGCCGATTCGGGCCTGAGTCGCTCGCCGCGCGAGCGCGTGGCGGCATTCGCCGACGTGCTGCGTGCCGCCGGCATCGTCACCACCGTTCGCCGCACGCGCGGCGACGACATCGCCGCCGCCTGCGGTCAGTTGGCCGGTGAGGTGCGCGACCGCACGCGAGTCGCGCAGCGCCTGGCGCGTGGCACGATCCCTTTGCTGCCGGCGCGGCGTTGACCGGCGACGACCTCGAGGAGCAACGAGTGAAGCGAGCGATGCTGGCCCATGCGATCACCGCGCTGGCGCTGTCGGGCGGATTGTGGGGTTGCACGACAACGACGACTGTCACGACCTCCAGCGAGCCGGTGAGCTACGAGCGCACGGGCGCGGAGCAGACCGACGCCGATCGCCGCGCGCGCGTGCGCATGGAGCTGGCGTCGGGCTACTACGCTCGCGGCCAGCTCGACACGGCGCTCGACGAGGTCAAGCTGGCACTGGCGGTGAAGCCCGATCTGCCCGAGGCCTACAACCTGCGCGGCCTGGTCTACCAGAGCCTGGGCGACGATCGCCGCGCCGAGGAGAACTTCAAACGCGCGCTGCAGCTCAACCCGCGCGACGCCGACACGATGCACAACTACGGCTGGTTCCTCTGCCAGAGCCGGCGCATGCCCGAGGCGTTCGCGCAGTTTCAGCAGGCGATCGCGACGCCGCGCTACCCGGGCTTGTCGCGCACGCTGATGGCGCAGGGCGTGTGCCAGGCGCGTACCGGCGCGTATGCCGACGCCGAGAAGAGCCTGGCGCGCGCGTACGAACTCGACCCGACCAGCCCGGTGACCGCGTTCAACCTCGCCGACGTGCTGTATCACCGCGGCGCGTACGAGCGGGCGCGCTTCTACATCGGTCGCGTCAATGCGGTGCCGGAGTACTCCAACGCACAAACGCTCTGGCTGGCCGCGCGCGTCGAGAACAAGCTGGGCAACCAGCGCGGCGCGCGCGACTACGGCCGCCAGTTGCGCAACCGCTTTCCCGAGGCGCCCGAAGCGACCGCCTACGAGCGAGGACGTTACGATGACTGACGGCGCGGCGGGTTCCGACGCGCGCAGCGCCGGCGCGCTGCTGCGCGCGGCGCGCGAGCGCCAGGGCCTGCACATCGCCGCGCTGGCGGCGGCGATCAAGGTGCCGCAGGCCAAGCTCGAAGCGCTGGAAGCCGGCCGCTACGACGAGCTGACCGATGCCACGTTCGTACGCGCGCTGGCCAACAGCGTCTGCCGCGCCCTGAAGATCGATGCCAAGCCGGTGCTCGAACTGCTGCCGGCGGTGCCCGGATCACTGCTCGAGCGGGTGGATCGGGGCCTGAAGGCGCCGTTCCGCGACCGGCCCGGCCTGCAACCGCCCAGCGAGTCGCGGCTGTGGCATCGGCCGGTGTTCTGGCTGGTGGTGGTGCTGCTGCTGGCGGCCGTGGGTTTCGTGATGGGGCCGCAGCTAGGCTCGCTTGTGGGCTCGCTGCCGCCGCTGCCCGGCCTCGACTTGCCCAAGGCGAGGATCGCGAAGGCACCGGCGACGCAGCCGGCCGCGACCGTCCAGGCCCCCGCTCCAGCCCCTGCGCCAGCGCCGACGGCGCCGGTGCCCGCCGGCCCGGCAGTCGCCGCCGCGCAGCCCGCGGCGGCGCTGCCTGCCGCATCGGGCCCGATGGTCGAGACCGTGGACGCGGCTGACACCGGCACCAACCCGACGACCGACAGGCAACCGGCGGGCATCGCGGTGGTGCGAGCCAGCGAGGCGTCGTGGGTCGAAGCGCGAGATGCGCGCGGCATCGTGCTGCTGTCGCGAACGCTGGCGCCGGGCGAAGCGGTCGGTCTCGACGGTGCGCTGCCGCTGAAGCTGGTGATCGGCAACGCCCCGGCCACCCAGGTGACTCTGCGCGGCAAGCCGGTGGTGCTGGGCGCACCGAATCGGGACCATGTCGTACGCGTCGAATTGAAGTGAGGCTCACCCAGTGAACTCGATCGACCCCGCCCTCGCCGACTGCGCCATCGAGTGCGCTGCGCCGCGGCGCCACCGCACACGACAGGCGCGCGTGGCCTGGGGCGCGCGCGTGGTGACCATCGGCGGCGACGCCCCGGTGCGCGTGCAGTCGATGACCAACACCGACACCGTCGATGCCATCGCCACCGCGATCCAGGTCAAGGAACTCGCGCAGGCCGGCTCGGAGCTGGTGCGCATCACGGTCAACACGCCCGAGGCCGCGCAGGCGGTGCCGCACATCCGCGAGCAGCTCGACCGCATGGGCATCGACGTGCCGCTGATCGGCGACTTCCACTACAACGGCCACCGCCTGCTTGCCGACTATCCCGATTGCGCGCGCGCGCTGTCGAAGTACCGCATCAACCCGGGCAACGTCGGCAAAGGCGACAAGCACGACCGGCAGTTCGCGCAGATGATCGAAGTGGCGCTGCGCCACGACCGGCCGGTGCGCATCGGTGTCAACTGGGGCAGCCTCGACCAGGAACTGCTGTCCGCTCTGATGGACGAGAACGCGCGGCGCGCCGAACCGTGGGATTCCAGACAGGTGATGTACCAGGCGCTGGTGCGCTCGGCCATCGGCTCGGCCGACGCAGCCCGCGCGCTCGGCATGAACCCAGACCAGATCCTCATCAGCTGCAAGGTCAGCGGCGTGCAGGATCTGGTCAGCGTCTACCGCGCGTTGGCGGCGCGTTGCGACTACGCGCTGCACCTCGGTCTCACCGAGGCCGGCATGGCCACCAAGGGTACGGTGGCCTCCACCGCCGCTCTGGCGCTGCTGCTGCAGGAGGGCATCGGCGACACCATCCGCGTGTCGCTGACGCCGCAGCCCGGCGAACCGCGCACCCAGGAGGTGGCGATCGCGCTCGAGGTGCTGCAGGCGCTCGGCCTGCGCACGTTCAACCCCAGCGTCACGGCCTGTCCGGGGTGCGGCCGCACCACCAGCGTGGTGTTCCAGGAGCTGGCGCAGCGAATCGACGGCTACCTGCGCGCGCAGATGCCGCTGTGGAAGGCGCGCTATCCCGGCGTCGAAGGCATGAAGGTCGCGGTGATGGGCTGCATCGTCAACGGCCCGGGCGAGAGCAAGCACGCCGACATCGGCATCAGCCTGCCGGGCACCGGCGAGGCACCGGCAGCCCCGGTGTTCATCGACGGCGTGAAGGCCGTGACGCTGCGCGGCGACTCGATCGCGCAGGACTTCCAGCGGATCGTCGAAGACTACGTCGCGCGCCGCTACGCTGCCGGGGCGTCGGCGTGATGGCGGGCGACCCGAAAGCTGCCGCAGGGCCAGCGGCGTCGCCGCTGGCCGCGGTGAGGGGCATGAACGACATCCTGCCCGCGCAGGTTGCCCGCAAGGAGCGCTTGCCCGATTCGGCGCTGTGGCTGTGGTTCGAGCAGGTGGTGCGCGAAGTGCTGGCCGCCTACGGCTATCAGTATCTGCTGACGCCGGTCGTCGAGCCCACCGCGCTGTTCGTGCGCGGTCTCGGCGAGGTGACCGACATCGTCGAGAAGGAGATGTACTCGTGGCGCGACGCGATGAACGGCGACGAGCTGACGCTGCGCCCGGAGGCCACCGCCGGCATCGTGCGCGCGATGATCGAGCACAACGCGCTGTACAACGGCCCGCTGCGGCTGTGGACGCTGGGGGCCATGTTCCGCCACGAGCGGCCGCAGAAGGGGCGCTACCGCCAGTTCCACCAGCTCGACGTGGAGGCGCTCGGCCTGCCGGGCCCGGACGTCGACGCCGAGATCATCCTGCTGGCACGCCGGCTGTGGCGTGGCTTGGGCCTGATCGAAGGCCGGCACGTGCGGCTCGAGCTGAACAGCCTGGGCCAGAGCCAAGAGCGTGCGGCGCACCGTGCGGCGCTGGTCGCGCACTTCGAGGCGCATGCCGACCACCTCGACGCCGACGCGCGGCGGCGCCTGCACAGCAACCCGCTGCGCATCCTCGACACCAAGAATGCGGCGATGCAGCCGCTGGTCGAGGCCGCGCCGAAGCTGATGGATTTCCTCGGCCCGGAGTCGCTCGCGCACTTCGATGCCGTGCGCGCCGCGCTCGACGCCGCCGGCCTCGAGTACCGCGTGAATCCGCGCCTGGTGCGCGGCATGGACTACTACAACCTCACGGTGTTCGAGTGGATCACCGACCAGCTCGGGTCGCAGGGCACCGTGTGCGGCGGCGGCCGCTACGACGGGCTGTTCGAGCAGCTCGGCGGCAAGCCGACGCCGGCCATCGGCTTCGGCCTCGGCATCGAGCGCCTGCTGCTGCTGATCCACGAATTGAAGCTGCCGGTGCCCGACGCTGCACCGATGGCCTATGCGGTGATCCCGGACGCCGCGGCGCTGCCGCGCGCGCTGGTGCTGCTCGAGGCGCTGCGCAGCCAGCGCATCACGGTGCACATGCACGCCGCCGGCGCCGACGGCCCGGGCAGCATGAATGCGCAGTTCCGCCGCGCCGATGCCAGCGGCGCCCGCTTCGCGCTGGTATTCGGCGCACAGGAGCTGGCGCAGGAGATGGTGGCGGTCAAGCCGCTGCGTGAAGCCGACGGCGGCGCGCAGCGGCTGCGCCCGCTGGCCGACCCGGCCGCCTGGGCCCACGAACTGCGCACCGCATAATCGCCGCCGCGCCGGGCGCCGGCATCCAACACGACGACACACCCCCATGGCTACCCAACTCGACCTGCAGGAGCAGGAGCAAGTCGATGCGCTGAAGGCGTTCTGGCAACAGTACGGCAACCTGATCACCTGGACCCTGGTGGCGGCGCTGCTGGTATACGCCGGCATCACGGGCTGGCAGTGGTGGCAGCGCGAGCAGGCCGGCAATGCCGGTGCGATGTTCGACGAGTTCGAGCACGCCGTGAGAGCGGGCGATCTCGACAAGACCGGGCGCGTCTGGGCCGACCTGAAGGAGCGCTATCCGCGCACCGCGTACGCCGAGCAGGCGGCGATGCTGGCGGCCAAGCTGCAAGACGAAAAGGGCAAGGTCGACGATGCGCGCGCGTCGCTCGGCTGGGTGATCGAGCACGCGGTCGATGACGACTACAAGAACCTGGCGCGCCTTCGCCTGGCGGGCCTGCTGCTCGACGCCAAGCAGTACGACGCTGCGCTGAAGCAGCTCGACGCCGTGCCTGCGGGCCCCTACGCCGGGCTGGCGGCCGACCGCCGTGGCGACGTGCTGCTGGCGCAAGGCCGCAAGGACGACGCCCGCGCCGCCTATGGGCAGGCCTACAAGCTGATGGGTGACAAGGTCGAGTACCGCCGGCTGGTCGATGCCAAGCTCACCGCATTGGGCGCTTCGCCCGAAGCCGCGTCCGCGGCCTCGGGGGCGTCGCGATGACGCTGCGATCGCGGGCGCTGCTGCTCGCGTCGCTGTTGCTGCTGGCTGCATGCGCCAGCGAGAAGCCCAAGCCGACGCCGCTGGAGCCCATCGAGTCGCGGCTGCAGGGGCGCGTGGTGTGGAGCGCGCGGATCGGGCGCGTGCCGTTCCCGCTGGCCGTGCAGGCGCGCGATGGCCTGTTCGTGGTGGCCAGCGGCGATGGGGCGGTGGTCGCATTCGACGCGGCCACCGGAGCCGAGCGCTGGCGCGCCGATGCCGGCGGCGCGCTGGCGGCCGGCGTCGGCAGTGACGGCCGCTTCTCGGCGGTGGTCACGCGCAACAACGAACTGGTGGTGTTCGAGCAAAGCAGCCAGCGCTGGCGCAAGACGCTGAACTCGCGCGTCAGTACCGCCCCGCTGGTGGCCGGCGAGCGCGTGTTCGTGATGGGGGTCGACCGCGTGGTCGAGGCCTTCGATGCCATCGATGGCCGTCCGCTGTGGCGCCTGCAGCGGCCGACCGACGCGTTGACCCTGGCCGAACCGGGGGTGCTCGCGCCCTTCAAGAACACGCTGCTGGTCGGGCAGGGCCCGCGGCTGCTCGGCGTCGACTCGCTGCGCGGCAGCGTCAGCTGGGAAGTCGCGCTGGCCAACCCGCGCGGCACCAACGAGATCGAGCGCCTGGCCGACCTCGTCGGCCCGCCTGTGCGGCTGGACGATGTGCTGTGCGCTCGTGCCTTCCAGTCCGCGGTGGCCTGTGCCCGCCTCGACAACGCCACCCTGCGCTGGAGCCGCCACGTCGGTGGCATCGAGCCGGTGGGCGGCGACGCCGAGCTGGTGGTCGGCGCCGACGCCAGCGACCGCATCACGGCGTGGAAGACCGCCAGCGGCGACATCGCCTGGACGCAGGAGAAGCTGCTTTATCGTGACCTGAGCGGGCCGCTGGTCACCGAAGCCGCGGTGCTGGTGGGCGACTTCGAAGGCTACGTGCACGCGCTGGCGCGCGACGACGGCCGTTTGCTGGCGCGCTGGAGCACCGACGGCTCGGCGGTGGTCGCTCCACCGGTGCGGCTGGGCGACACCGTGCTCGTGGTGACGCGCAACGGTGGGCTCTATGCAATGCGGGTAGGGTGACGGCGCCGCCGCGCGAGGCGTTGCCGGATCTGGCGGGTGGAGTGCGATGAAACCGGTGCTGGCCATCGTCGGTCGCCCCAACGTCGGCAAGTCGACGCTGTTCAACCGGCTGACGCGATCGCGTGACGCGATCGTGGCCGACTTCGCCGGCTTGACGCGCGACCGCCACTACGGCGACGCGGTCTCGGAAGGCCGCGAGTTCATCGTCGTCGATACCGGTGGCTTCGAGCCCACCCCCTCGACCGGCATCGTGCACGAGATGGCCAGGCAGACCCGGGCTGCGGTGGCCGAGGCCGACGCGGTGCTGTTCGTGGTCGACGTGCGCGCCGGTTTGTCGGCGCAGGACCACGACATCGCGAGGGTGCTGCGCGAGAGCGGCAAGCGCGTCGTGCTGGTGGCCAACAAGGCCGAGGGCATGAGCGAATCACCCGCGCTCAACGAGTTTCACGAGCTGGGCCTGGGCGCGCCGCATCCGGTGTCGGCTGCGCACGGCCAGGGCGTGCGCAGCCTGCTCGACGCGGCGCTCGAGGGCTGCGTGTTCGACACCGCCAGCGACGATGCCGACGGCGACAAGCCGATCCGGCTCGCGGTGGCCGGGCGACCCAACGTCGGCAAGAGCACGCTGATCAACACCTGGCTCGGCGAGGAGCGGCTGGTCGCCTTCGATCAGCCGGGCACGACGCGCGACGCGATCCACGTGCCGTTCGAGCACCGCGGCCAGCGCTACGAGCTGATCGACACCGCGGGCCTGCGGCGCAAGGGCAGGGTGTTCGAGGCGGTCGAGAAGTTCTCGGTCGTCAAGACGCTGCAGGCGATCGCCGACGCCCACGTGGTGGTGCTGCTGCTCGACGCCACCCAGGGCGTCAGCGACCAGGATGCCCATATCGCCGGCTACATCCTCGAAAGCGGCCGCGCCGTGGTGGTGGCGGTCAACAAGTGGGACGCGGTCGACAGCTACCAGCGCCAGATGGTCGAGCGCGCGCTGGCGCAACGGCTGGCCTTCCTGCGCTATGCCGGCGTGCTGCCGATCTCGGCCACCAGGCGACAGGGTCTGGCCCCGCTGTGGAAGGCGATCGCGCAGGCCTATGCCTCGGCGCGCGCCAAGCTGCCCACGCCGGTGCTGACGCGGCTGCTGCACGAGGCGGTGGCGCACCAGGCGCCCAAGCGCGCCGGCACCGTGCGCCCCAAGTTGCGCTACGCGCACCAAGGCGGCATGAATCCGCCGATCGTGGTGATCCACGGCAATGCGCTCGAGCACGTGACCGACGCCTACAAGCGCTATCTGGAGGCACGCATCCGGGCTCATTTCGAGCTGGTGGGCACGCCGCTTCGCATCGAACTGCGCAGTTCTCGCAATCCGTTCGACGGCGGACGGGCGGGACGAAAAGCCGCTCCTGCGAGTTGAACTCCGGGCGTCGGCAGCGGTCGACAAGCCGCTCGGTCCGCGCGTTGGCCCCGTCGGCGAGATCGACGCGCGTCGTGTGATAACGTGGGGCCTGCCGGAACTCTCAACACGGAGCATATCGTGAGCAACAAAGGGCAACTGCTACAAGACCCGTTCCTGAACCTGCTGCGCAAGGAGCACGTGCCGGTGTCGATCTATCTGGTCAACGGCATCAAGCTCCAGGGCCACATCGAATCGTTCGACCAGTACGTCGTGCTGTTGCGCAACACCGTGACGCAGATGGTCTACAAGCACGCGATCTCGACCGTGGTGCCTGGCCGGGCGGTGACCTTCCACACCAACGAAACCCCCGACGCGGCCTGAGCGCTGAAGCGCGCAGCACGAAGGCTGCCCAATGAGCCGCCGGGCCGCCCTCGGGGCGAACTCCGGATCGCTCGGCGCGCGAGAAAACCCTATGAGCGCAGCGACGCGCGGTCTGCCCTTGGATCATGCCTCCGACCTGCCGGCTGCCGATGAGTCGGGCGCGATGCGCACGGTGCTGGTCGGCGTCGACTTCGGCGCCGACCGATCGTTCGACCCCACGCTCGACGAGCTGGCGCAGCTGGCCGAATCGGCGGGCGACGAACCCGTGGCGCGCGTGGTCGCGCGCCGCAGGGCTCCCGACGCGGCACTGTTCGTCGGCAGCGGCAAGGCCGACGAGATCAAGGCGCTGGTGGCCGAGCATCGTGCCGCGGGCGTGCTGTTCGACCAGGCGCTGAGCCCCGCGCAGCAGCGCAACCTCGAGCGCCACCTCGGCGTGCAGGTGGCCGACCGCACCGCGCTGATCCTGGAGATCTTCGCGCGCCGCGCCAAGAGCCACGAAGGCAAGCTGCAGGTCGAGCTGGCCAGGCTGCAGTACCTGGCGACGCGACTGGTGCGGCGCTGGAGTCACCTGGAGCGCCAGCGTGGCGGCGTGGGCCATCGGGGTGGCCCGGGCGAGGCACAGATCGAGCTCGACCGCCGCATGATCGGCGAGCGCATCAAGTCGGTGAAGGCGCGGCTGGCCAAGGTCCAGCGCAATCACGACACGCAGCGCAAGGCGCGCGCCAAGAGCGGCGCGCTGCGCGTGT
This sequence comes from Burkholderiaceae bacterium, assembly GCA_036280035.1. Lineage (GTDB taxonomy): Bacteria > Pseudomonadota > Gammaproteobacteria > Burkholderiales > Burkholderiaceae_C > JAEUPI01. The sequence continues at coordinate 18,091 of DASURM010000029.1, forward strand.
CGCTGGTGGGCTACACCAACGCCGGCAAGTCCACGCTGTTCAATGCGCTGGTGA
>DASURM010000030.1:0-2559 GCA_036280035.1 Burkholderiaceae bacterium
TCGGTGTAGTTCGACAGGTCGGCCGCCAGGCCGGGCTTGACGATCGGCTCCTGGCCGATCGCCAGACTGCCGACGCTGAAGATGAACAGGTTGACCGCGTACGACAGCAACGCCAGGCCGATCAGCACCTGGAACGTGCGCGGCCGCAGCACCAGCCAGACGCCGGCGCCGGCGAGCACTCCGATCGCGATCGACACCACCGCTTCCATCAGGGGACCTCGTCGGCTTGCTGGCGGCGCGCGCGCAGCGACTGGTGCGCGATGCCGGTGAGCATCAGCAGCGTCGCGCCGACCACCACTGCGAACACGCCGAAGTCGAACAGCGCCGCGCTGGGCAGGCCCACTGTGCCGACCAGCGGCAGCACCGGGTGCGCCGTGTGCGAGGTGAGGAACGGATACCCCAGCGCCAGCGCGCCGAGCCCGGTGAACAGCGCCAGCAGCAGGCCGATGGCGATCCAGCGCTGCGGGTTGAGGTGCAGCCGCGCCTCGATCCAGCGTGTGCCGCCGACCATGTAATGCGCGATGAAGGCGCTCGCCACCACCAGCCCGGCGACGAAGCCGCCGCCGGGCTCGCTGTGCCCGCGCAGGAACAGATGCACTGCGAACAACGCGGCCAGCGGCAGCAACAGCCGCACCAGCACCGCCGGCACTTCGAGGTAGTCTTGCAGCCGGTTCGCATCGTCGGCGCGGTCGGCGAGGTCGCGACCCATGCCGCGCACGCGCTGCTGCTGCGGCGAGTCGATGCTCTCGCGCGGCGGCCGGAAACGGCGCAGCAGCGCATACACCGTGATGCCGACCAGGCCCAGGACGGTGATCTCGCCCAGCGTGTCGAAGGCGCGGAAGTCCACCAGCATCACGTTGACCACATTGCTGCCGCCGCCGGCAGGCAACGCCTGCGCGATGAAGAACGGCGCGATCGACAGCGGCGCGCTGCGAGTCAGCAGCGCGTACGACAGCGTGGTCAGGCCGGCGCCGATCAGCACCGCGAGCACCAGGTCGCGGCGGCGGCGCCACCAGGCGCGCGCCGCGGTGCGCGGGTCATCCTCTTGCACGCGCTTGGGCAGCCAACGCAGCCCGAGCAGGAACAGCACCAGCGTCACCACCTCGACGGCGAGCTGCGTCAGCGCCAGATCGGGCGCCGAGAACCAGGCGAAGGTGATGCACACCACCAGGCCGACGACGCTCAGCATCGTCAGCGCCGCCAGGCGGTGGAACTTGGCCTGCTGCGCGGCGACGATGGCGCAGGTGCCGGCGATGATCCACAGCACGACGAACACCGGCGACGCCGGCACGCGCGCGCGCGCGCCCCAGGCCAGCGGCACGACCAGCACCGAGCCCAACCCGGCGAGGCCGGCGATCACGATCATCGCCAGCAGTTGGGGCTGCAGCCGCCGCGTGGCGAGCACGTGCAGCGCGCGGCGCGCTGCGGCCGACAGCGCAGCAAGCGTGCGTTCGAACAGGCGTTTGCCGTCGAGCGCTGCGAGCAGCGGGGCGTCGCCACTGCGCCGCTGCTCGAAGCGCGAGCCGAGCCACGCGTAGACGACGAGGCCGCCAACGGTGGCCACCAGGCTCATGGCCAGCGGCGTGCTGAAGCCGTGCCAGACCGCGAGGCTGTACTGCGGCAGCGTGCCACCGACCACCGGCTGCGCCGCGGTGGCCAGCAGCGAGCCGATCGACCACGCCGGCACGGTGCCGACCACCACGCAGGCCAGCACCAGCAACTCCACCGGCACGCGCATCCATGGCACCGGTTCGTGGGGTTGGCGCGGCAGGTCGCGCGCCGGCGGGCCGAAGAAGACGCCGTGCCCGAAGCGCAGCGAGTACACCACCGCGAACACGGCGGCCAGCGTGGCCACCGCTGGCAGCCCGACCCGGACCGCGGGGCTCGCGTCGACGAACACCGTCTCGGCGAAGAACATCTCCTTGGACAGAAAGCCGTTGAGCAGCGGCACGCCAGCCATCGCCGCGCTGGCCACGACTGCCAGCGTGCTGGTGATCGGCATCGCACGGACCAGGCCGCCGAGCCGGCGCATGTCGCGCGTGCCGGTCTCGTGGTCGATGATGCCTACCGACATGAACAGCGACGCCTTGAAGGTCGCGTGGTTCATCATGTGAAACACCGCGGCCACCGTGGCCAGCGGGCTGTTCAGCCCGAGCAGCAGCGTGATCAGCCCGAGGTGGCTCACCGTGGAATAGGCGAGCAGCCCCTTCAGGTCGTTCTGGAACATCGCCGCGTAGGCGCCCAGCAGCAGTGTGGCCAGACCCGCACCGCCGACGATCCAGAACCAGGTCTCGGTGCCGGCCAGCACCGGCCACAGGCGCGCGAGCAGGAACACGCCGAGCATCACCATCGCCGCGGAGTGCAGGTAGGCGGACACGGGCGTCGGCGCCGCCATCGCGTTCGGCAGCCAGAAGTGGAACGGGAACTGCGCGCTCTTGGTGAAGGCGCCGACGACGATCAGCACGAGCGCGGGCAGGTACAGCGGATGCGCGCGCAGGACGTCGCCCGCCGCGAGCACGCGATCGAGATCGTAGCTGCCGACGACGTGGCCGACGACGA
>DASURM010000031.1:0-7966 GCA_036280035.1 Burkholderiaceae bacterium
GGTCATCTTGGCGTTGACCGGGCCCTTGCCGTCGATCGGTGCGCCGAGCGCGTTGACGACGCGGCCGATCAGCTCGGGGCCCACCGGCACCTCGAGGATGCGGCCGGTGCACTTGACGGTGTCGCCCTCCGAAATGTGCTCGTACTCGCCCAGGATCACCGCGCCGACCGAGTCGCGCTCGAGGTTCAGCGCCAGGCCGAAGGTCGGCTGGCCATCGGGCGTCGGCGGAAACTCGAGCATCTCGCCCTGCATCGCGTCGGACAGGCCGTGAACGCGGCAGATGCCGTCGGTCACGGTGACCACCGTGCCCTGGTTCTTGATGTCGGCCGAGACGCCGAGGCCTTCGATGCGGCTCTTGATCAGCTCGGAGATTTCAGCGGGGTTCAGTTGCATGGTTGGTGCTCCAGCGCCGGCGTCGATGCTTGGGCCGGCACGAATGATCTCGTTGGTTCCTCGCGCCGCGGCCTCTAGGCCGCCAGCGCCAGCCTCATCTTCTCCAGGCGGGCGCGCACCGAGGTGTCGAGCACCTCGTCGCCCACCACCACCCGGATGCCGCCGATCAGCGCGGGGTCGACCACCACCGCCGCGTTGAGCTTGCGGCCGAAGCGCTTCTCGAGCACCGACACCACCTGCGGCAGCGCGGCGGCATCGATCGGGAACGCGCTCTCGATCGTGGCATCGCTGACGCCGGAGCGCGATTTCACCAGCGCGTTGAACTGCGCGGCGATTTCCGGCAATGCCGCCAGGCGGCCGTTGTCGATCACCGTGCGCAGCAGGTTCGACACCTTGGCGTCGAGCGTCTGCGCTGCGACGCCGCTGACGACGTCGAACACCTGCTTCGCGGTGATCTTGGGGTTGTCGGCCAGCTGCTGCATGTCGGGGTTCCCGGCCACGGCGGCCAGCGCCTGCAGCTGCGGAATCAGCGCCAGCGACTGAGCGCCGTCGACCGACTGGTCGAGCGCCTCGGCGTACGGCCGCGCAATGGTCGCGAGCTCGGCCATGGTCTAGAGCTCCGTTTTCAGGCGATTGAGCAGATCGCTGTGCACGCCGGCGTTGACTTCCTTGCGCAGGATCTGCTCGGCGCCCTTCACCGCCAGCGCGGCCACCTGGCCGCGCAGCGTCTCGCGCGCCTTGACCGACTCCTGCTCGGCCTCTGCCCTGGCCTGCGCGATGATCTTCGCGCCTTCCTCGTTGGCCTTGCCCTTGGCCTCCTCGACCAGTTGCTGCGCCAGCCGCTCGGCATCGGCCAGACGCTTGGCGGCATCGTCGCGCGCGGCAGCGAGCTGCTGCTCGACGCGCTGGTTGGCGTTGGCCAGCTCGGCCTTGGCCTTGTCGGCCGCCGACAGGCCCTCGGCCACCTTCTTGGCGCGCGCGTCGAGTGCGGCGACGATCGGCGGCCAGACGAACTTCATCGTGAACCAGATCAGGATCAGGAACACGATGATCTGGATGATCAGGGTGCTGGTGATGCTCACTGCATTGCCTCAATCACGAAGATGCATCGGTGCAGCGCGGGGCGGCTGCCGATGAGAGCGCCCGGTCGCACCGGACGCGCGGCGGTCACTTCGGCGCGATCTGCGCCAGCTGCGCCAGGAACGGGTTGGCCGTGGTGAACCACAGTGCGATGCCGACACCGATGATGAACGACGCGTCGATCAGGCCGAGCAGCAGGAACACCTTGGTCTGCAGCTCCCCCATCAGTTCGGGCTGGCGGGCGGCCGACTCCAGGTACTTGCTGGACATGATGCCCACGCCGATGCAGGCGCCGGCGGCCCCCAGGCCGATGATCAGGCCGACGCCAACTGCTACGAGACCGATGAGTTCCATGTTGTGTTCCCTCGAGGATGGAAAGGTTGGAGAAACGAAGACGACCTGCCAGGCGCGTCAGTGCTTGTCGTGCGCCTGGCCGATGTAGACCATCGTCAGCATCATGAAGACGTAGGCCTGCAGCACGATGATCAGGATGTGGAAGATGGCCCAGCCGGTGCCGGCGATGATCTGCGCCAGCGCGAGCGCGAAGCCGCTTGCCGACAGCGTGAACGCGCCGCCGAGCAGCGCGAGCAGCAGGAAGATCAACTCGCCGGCGTACATGTTTCCGTACAACCGCATGCCGTGCGAGATGGTCTTGGAGATGAACTCGAGCCACTGCATCGCGAAGTTGGCCGTCGCCAGCGCGACGAAGGCGAGCCACGACAGCGGATTGGCGGTCAGCTTGACGTTGCCGAACGGCGCCACGATCAGCTCGTGCGCCCAGCCGACCGGGCCCTTGATCTTGACGTTGTAGATCAGGCACGCCAGCAGCACCGCGATCGACAACCCCATCGACACCGAGATGTCGGCCGTCGGCACCACGCGCATGTAGGCATGGGCCGGGTCGTGCCCGGCCAGCTTGTAGATCCCCTGCCAGATCGCCGGCAGCAGATCCACCGGCACCAGGTCCATCGTGTTGAGCAGCGTCACCCAGACGAACACGGTCAGCGCCATCGGCGCCACCAGCCTGCGGCTGCTCTCGTTGTGGATGATGCCTTTGGCCTCGCGGTCGACCATCTCGACCAGGAACTCCACCGCGGCCTGCAGGCGGCCGGGCACACCCGACGTCATCTTGCGCGCCACCAGCCACATGACCCAGCAGCCGAGCGCGCCGAGCAGCACCGAGTAGAGCACCGAGTCCCAGTGGATCACCGAGAAGTCGATCAGCCCGGTGGCCTCGGCGTTGCCCCAGTGGGTCAGGTGGTGGACGATGTACTGACCGGCGCTCGGCGCGGCGTGGGATTCGGTTGCCATCCTCGACTCTTGTTAGTTCGAACCCTTGCGACCGCGCCACAGCAGCGCGAACCAGTACACCGACAGACACGCCGCCAGTGCAGCCAGCAGCGCCGGCCAGCTCAGCGGCCGGACCACCCGCGGCGCCGCGATCAGCAGCGCCACCGTGGCCCCGATCTTCACCGTCTCCCACAGCATGACGCTGACGGCCGAGACCGCTGGCGACAGCTTGGAGAGCCGGCTGGTCATGCCGCGCGCCAACAGCGCGCCCGGCACCACCGCCGTGACGGCGCCGTACAACGCCGACCAGGCATGTGCTCGTCCCCCACCGAGCAGCCCCGCCAGCAGCGCGACCGCCCCACCGACCGCGGCTTGCGCCGCGATCACCCGCCAGGGAGACAGTTGCGGGTGTTCGGCCCGAAACGCCGCGGCCTCCGAGGGACTCAGGCGTCTGAAGCCCTCGTCGCCGGCCTGAGCGTCGTCCCACGCATCGCGCGTGCCAGATGACAATCTGCGCTCGGGCATCGCGTGCTCATGGGTCGGGACAAAACCGGCGGATTATACGGAAACACCCGCACGCTCCAGCCGGCCACAGCCCGCCCAGAGCTTCGATCCCACTGATGCAGATCAAGAAACGCGCCGCGCGCCGGCAACTGCACGCGACAGGCTTCATGCTCGTCGCGCTGGCAGGGCCGGCGCTCGCCGACGGCGCGGCCAACGGCCTGCCTGCGCACCACCTCGACGGCGGCTTCCGCAATCGCTACGTCGACCTCGTGCCGCGCGGGCTTGCCGACTTCGCGCGCTGGAAGTTCGCCGCCTGGCGCGACGGGCTGCCCGCGCCCCCGGCGGCGCCGACGCCGACGATCGTGCCCGACTTGGGGCTGATCCAGGGCAACGCCAAGGCCGGCGCGCGCATGGTGCCCACCGTCACCTGGGTCGGCCACGCAACGGTGCTGGTGCAGATGGGCGGCCTCAACCTGCTGACCGACCCGATCTTCTCCGAGCGTGCGTCGCCGCTGTCGTTCATGGGGCCGGCGCGCTCGCAGAAGCCCGGGTTGTGGCCGGGCGAACTGCCGCACATCGACCTGGTGCTGATCTCGCACAACCACTACGACCACCTCGACGACGACAGCGTCAGGCTGCTGGCGGCGCAGGCGGGCGGAGCGCCGCTGTTCGTGGTGCCGCTCGGCCTGAAGGCCTGGTTCGCCGAGCGCGACATCGACAACGTGGTCGAGCTCGACTGGTGGCAGTCGTACCGGCTCGGCGAGGTGGAGATCGTGCTGACGCCGGTGCAGCACTGGTCGGGGCGCAGCTTCGCCGACCGCATGGCCACGCTGTGGGGCGGCTATGCGCTGTTCGCGCCGCAGTTGCACCTCTACTTCGCCGGCGACACCGGTTACTCGAAGGATTTCGCCGACATCCGCCAACGCTTCGCGGCGCGCCAGGGCGCCGCGCAAGGCGGCGGCTTCGACATCGCGCTGCTGCCGATCGGCGCCTACGAGCCGCGCTGGTTCATGCAACCGTCGCACGTCGATCCGGACGAGGCGGTGCGCATCCATCGCGACCTCGGCGCCAAGGCGTCGCTGGGCATCCACTGGGGCACCTTCGAGCTCACCGACGAATCGCTCGACGAGCCGCCGCGCGCGCTGGCGCGCGCGCGCCAGGCGCAGGGCGTGGCGGCGTCGGCGTTCTTCACGCTGGCGATCGGGCAGACGCGCCGCTTGCCGCCGCGGCGGCCCTAGTTTCAGGTGCGCGCGACGTCGAGTTGCATCCAGGCTTGCGCGGTCTGACCGGCGGCCAGCGCCACGATGCCGCGCGCCTGCGGATCGTCGCTGGCCAGCGCGTTGTTGACGTGGCTCACCGGCTCGACGCAGAAGTGGTCGCGGCCGCGCGGCGTGTACACCACCGCATGCTGCAGTGACGAGGTCAGGCGCAGCGACAGCTTCTCGTCGCGGATGCGCGCGGGGCCGCTCCAGCCGTCGAAGCAGTGGTCGAGGTCGAGCACTGCGACATCGGCATCGAGCGCGGCCTGCGCCACCTGCCTGATGGGCAGCTTGCTCGCATCGGTGTCCCAGCGGTGCCGCAGCTCGAGGTGCACGCGGCTGCGCGAGCGGCGCACGAAGTACGGGTGCCAGCCCAGCCCCATCGGCGTCTGGCGGGCGTCGATGTTGGTGACCGCCAGCGTGATGCGCAGCGAGTCGTCGCCCAGCTCGAACGCCTGCTCGACGTGGAAGGCGAACGGCCAGGAGGCATCGCTCGGGTGGGTGTGCTGCAGCACCACGCGCGCCGGCGAGCGATCGAGCACCTGCCAGGCGCCGAGCCAGGCGGTGCCGTGCAGGTTGTGCGGCTCGTCGCTGTTGGGTGCCAGCGCATAGCGGCGGCCGAGCCAGCCGAACTGGCGCTGCGCGATGCGGTTGGAGTACGGCACCAGCGCGAACAGGCCCGACTCGCGCACGCCTTGCAGCGCCTGCGGCTCGCACGAGCGCAGCACCGGCAGGCCGTCGAACCACAGCCCCGCGACGGCAGCGCCGAGGTCGGGCCGCAGCGCCAGCCGCATCGCGCCTTGCTGGAGCTGCACGCCGGCGGGGTCGTCCATCGTCGGTGGCGTCAACCGAGCTGCGCCTTGAGGTAGTGCGCGCCCGGGATCGGGTTGAAGTAGTACGGCGGGATCTCTTCGAAGCCCAGCGCCTCGTACAGACTGCGCGCGGCCTCCATGTCGTCGAGCGTGTCCAGCAGCATCACCGAATAGCCGGCGCGTATCGCATGGTCCATCAGCGCCTGAGCCAGCATGCGGCCGAGCCCGAGGCCGCGGAACGCCGGCCGCACATACAGCCGCTTCATCTCGCAGGCGTTGGCATAGTCGACGTCGGGCAGCGCGCGACAGGCGCCGCAGCCCGCCAGCTCGCCGTTCACCGTGGCCAACAGCAGCGCGCCGCGCGGCGCGCGGTACTCGCCGGGCAGCGACGACAGCTCGTCCTCGAAGTTCTGGAAGCACAGATCGACGCCTAGTCCGGCCGCGTACTCGCGGAAGATCGCGCGCGTCGCTTCGAACTGCGGCGGCGCCTCCGGTGTCAGCAGCAGCACCCGCGGTGCGGCCGCGGCGCTGGCCGACGCAGTGGCCGATGCAGCGCGACGCGAGCGCACGGCCTTCATCCGCCGAGGTTGACCACCGCGGTCACCAACAGGGCACACACCACCACGATGGCCAGCGCGCGCAGGCGCGCCAGCCGGTCATCGACGCTCGCAGGCGCCGGCTCGCGCAGCCGCTTGTCGCCGCCGAGCATCGGGCGCACCAGGTTGTTGCCCCTGCGCCAGTAGTAGAACGCGATCGCGCCGACGTGCAGCACCACCAGCACCAGGATCAGCGCCTTGCCGGGGCCCTTGTGCCAGGCGGTCGCGGCCATCGCGACGCTGGAGGACACATAGCGGTTGAGCGGCCCGACGTTAGCGATCTCGTCGTCGGCCACCAGCCCCGTGGCCACCTGGATCGCCAGCAGCGCGAGCATCGCGAACACCGACACACTGCCCAGCGGGTTGTGCCCGACGTGGAAGAGGTCGCCGCTCGAAGACTGCCCGCGCAGGTAGCGCAGCACGCTCGACGGGCCATAGGCGAAGCTGGCGAAGCGCGACCAGTGGCCGCCCACCAGGCCCCAGACGAGGCGAAAAACCAGCAGCGCGAAGATGAAGTAGCCGACGCGGAAGTGCCAAGCCATCGCGCCGCCGCCGACGTTGCCCGTGATCAACTGCGCCACCACAGCCAATGTCAGCAGCCAGTGAAACAGCCGCGTCGGCAGATCCCACACGCGCACCACGCTCGCACTGCCGGGCGTGGGGGCGTTGTCGTCGCTCATGCGCTGGTGTCTCCAGGCCCGCTGGCGTCGGGCCGACGGGCACAACGATAGCCGATGCCGCGGCGCCGGCAACCCCAAACCCGAGCAGGCCATCGGTGGATTCACCGAGGCCAGGAATCGAACACCGGAACGGTGCGTACACTCGCCGTCCGCTGCGCCTCGAGGCCTCGGGCGCCCTGCCGTCCAACCGAACCGCTCGCCGGAGGAAATTGCATGAACCGTCTCGCCCTGACCGTCATCGCCGCTGCTGCCACGCTGACCAGCCTGGGCGCTGCCGCGCAGTTTCAGAAGCCCGAAGACGCCATCAAGTACCGGCAAAGCGTGATGACCGTGATGGGCAACCACCTGGGACGCGTGGCCGCGATGGCGCAAGGGCGTGTGCCGTTCGACGCCAAGGTCGCTGCCGACAACGCGGCGATCGTCGTGACGATGTCGAAGCTGCCGTGGGTGGCCTACGGCGAAGGCACCGACAAGGGGATGCCGACTCGCGCCAAGCCCGAGATCTGGAAGGAACCCGCCAAGTTCAAGGACTTGCAGTCGAAGATGATGGACGACGCCGAGAAGTTCGAGGCCGCCGCCAAGACCGGCAGCCTCGACAACGTCAAGGCCGCGCTCGGCCCGCTCGGCCGCGCCTGCAAGTCGTGCCACGACGACTTCCGCAACGAGAAATACAGCAACTGAGTGCTCGACCGAAGAAAGAGCCCCCCGCTACGCGGGCTCGGCGAAGCCGAGCACGACCCTGCGGGTCTTGGCGCTCTTCTTTTCGATCTTCGTGACTGTGACGGCGCCGATCTCGGCGGTGTTGGCCACGTGCGTGCCGCCGCACGGCTGCAGGTCGACGCCGGCCACGTCGATCACCCGCACCCGGCCCAGCCCGCGCGGCGGCTGCACGCTCATGCTGCGCACGAGGCCGGGGTTGGCGTCGAGTTCGGCCTCGCTGATCCAGCGGTGTGTCACCGGGTGCGCTTCGGCGACGAGGCGCGCGAGGCCCTGCGTCAGCGTCTCCTTGTCGAGCGGCTCGGTCATGTGGAAGTCCAGCCGCGCGTAGTCGGCGGTGATCGAGCAGCCGTCCACCGGGTGCGGCACCAGCGCGCACAGCAGGTGCGTGGCAGTGTGGAACCGCATGTGCCGGTGGCGCCGCCGCCAGTCGATCTGCGCGGTCACCGCGTTGCCGACGCGCAGCGACGAAAGATCCGCGTCGGGCGCGGGCACGTGGACGATCTCGCCCGGGTTCGCACCCTTGCGGGTATCGACGATGCGCACCTCGCGGCCATCGGCGAGGCGCAGCACGCCGGCGTCGCCGGCCTGGCCGCCACCGAGCGGGTAGAACACGGTGCGATCGAGCTGGATGC
>DASURM010000032.1:0-7290 GCA_036280035.1 Burkholderiaceae bacterium
CTCTGGTGCTCGCCCAGCAGTTCGCCGGCACCGCGGATTTCGAGGTCGTGCATCGCCAGGTAGAAGCCCGAGCCCAGCTCCTCCATGCTCTGGATCGCGTCGAGCCGCGCCTGCGCCTGCTTGGTCAGCGAGCGCGTGTCGGGCACCATCAGGTACGCATAGGCCTGGTGGTGCGAGCGGCCGACGCGGCCGCGCAACTGATGCAGTTGCGCTAGGCCGAACTTGTCGGCGCGGCTGATCACGATGGTGTTGGCGCTCGCGACGTCGATGCCGGTTTCGATGATCGTCGAGCACAGCAGCAGGTTGATTCGCTGCGCGACGAAATCGCGCATCACCTGTTCCAGCTCGCGTTCGGGCATCTGGCCGTGAGCCACCGCGATGCGCGCCTCGGGCACCAGCTGTTCCAGATGCTTGCGCCGCTGCTGGATCGACTCGACCTCGTTGTGCAGGAAGTACACCTGGCCGCCGCGCTTCAGCTCGCGCAGCACCGCCTCGCGGATCAGGCCGCTGCCCTCGTCGCGCACGAAGGTCTTGATCGCCAGCCGCCGCTGCGGCGCGGTGGCGATCACGCTGAGATCGCGCAGGCCTTCGAGCGCCATGCCCAGCGTGCGCGGAATCGGCGTCGCGGTGAGCGTCAGCACGTCGACCTCGGAGCGCAGGGCCTTGATCGCCTCCTTGTGGCGCACGCCGAAGCGGTGCTCCTCGTCGATCACCAGCAGCCACAGGCGCTTGAAGGCCACGTCCTTCGAGAGCAGCTTGTGCGTGCCGACCACGATGTCGATGCTGCCGTCGGCCAGGCCGGCGAGCGCGGCGGTCGTCTCCTTGCCGGTGCGAAAGCGCGACAGTTCGGCCACCTTGACCGGCCACTTGCCAAAGCGGTCGCTGATGGTCTGGAAGTGCTGCTCGGCCAGCAGCGTGGTCGGCGCCAGCAGCGCCACCTGCCTGCCGCCGAGCACCGCGACGAACGCGGCGCGCAGCGCGACCTCGGTCTTGCCGAAACCGACGTCGCCGCAGATCAGGCGGTCCATCGGCTTGGGCGACACCAGGTCCTGGATCACGGCGTGGATCGCGGCGCGCTGGTCGGGCGTTTCCTCGAAGCCGAAGCCGGCGGCGAACGCCTCGTAGTCGTGCGCCGAGAAGCGGTGCGCGTGGCCTTCGCGCGCCGCCCGCCTGGCGTAGAGGTTGAGCAGCTCGGCGGCGGTGTCGCGCACCTGTTCGGCGGCTTTGCGCCTGGCCTTGTCCCACTGGCCCGAGCCGAGCTTGTGCAGCGGCGCCTCGGATGCGTCGACGCCGGTGTAGCGGCTGATCAAGTGCAGCTGCGCCACCGGCACGTACAGCGTGGCGTCGTCTGCGTAGCCCAGGTGCAGGAACTCGCTGGCACCGTCGCCGAGATCGAGGTTGACCAACCCGCGGTAGCGGCCGACGCCGTGGTTGGCGTGCACCACCGGATCGCCGACCTGCAGCTCCGATAAATCCTTGATCAGCGCCTCGACGTCGCTGACGGCCTCCTGGCGGCGGCGCCGCCGCAGCGCGGGCGTGGCGGCGAACAGCTCGGCTTCGGTGATGAAGGCGATCGGTGGCGGGTCATCGCGGCGCCATACGAAGCCGCGCGCCAGCGGCGCGGCGACGATCGCGACCGGTTCCTCGCCGGCCTCGAATTCAGCCAGCGTGGCGACGCTCGGCACGTCGATGCGGTGGTCGCGCAGCAGCTCGAGCAGGCTCTCGCGGCGGCCCTCGCTCTCGCCGATCAGCAGCACGCGCAGCGTCTGCGAGTCGATCAGACCGCCGAGCGCCGCCAGCGGCTCCTGCGAGCCCCGCTCGACGCTGACGTCGGGCGCAGCGGTGGCCCACGGGTGTGCAGCGGGCGCGTCGTGGCCCGATGCCGGGCGCAGCGCCAGCGTGGCGTGCGGGCCGGTGAGGGCGAAGAACTCGTCGGCGCGCAGGAAGATCGCCTCCGGCGGCAGGATCGGGCGCTCGGGGTCGTGCTGCAGGAACCGATGGCGCTCGCGGGTGTCGGTCCAGAAGCGTTGGATCGCGGCGTCGAGGTCGCCGTGCAGTACGAGCGCGCATTCCTTGCCGAGGTAGTCGAAGATCGTCGCCGTCGAATCGAAGAACAGCGGCAGGTAGTACTCGATGCCGGCGCCGGCCAGGCCCTGCGCGATGTCCTTGTAGATGCGCGATCGCGTCGGGTCGCCCTCGATGCGCTCGCGCCAGCGCGCGCGAAACCCTGCGCGCGCCGCCTCGTCGAGCGCGAACTCGCGCCCCGGGAGCAACCGCACCTCGGACACCGGATAGAGGCTGCGCTGGGTGTCGGGGTCGAACGTGCGGATCGAGTCGACCTGATCGTCGAACAGGTCGACCCGGTACGGCACCGGCGAACCCATCGGGAAGAGGTCGATCAGGCCGCCGCGCACCGCATACTCGCCTGGCGACACGACCTGGCTGACGTGGCTGTAGCCGGCCAGCGTGAGTTGCGCCTTCAGCGCCGCCTCGTCGAGCCGCGTGCCCTGCTTGAAGTGAAAAGTCGTGGCGGCGAGGAAGCTGGTGGGCGCCAAGCGGGTGAGGGCGGTGGTGGCCGGCAGCAGCACCACGTCGAGGTCGCGCTGCAGCATGCGCCACAGCGCGGCCAGCCGCTCGGACACCAGATCCTGGTGCGGCGAGAAGGTGTCGTACGGCAGCGTTTCCCAATCGGGAAACACCGCGACCCGCAGTTTCGGCGCGAAGAACAGCAGTTCGTCGGCGAGCCGTTGCGCGTCGGCCGGGTCGGCTGTCAGGATCGCCAGCAGCGCCCCATCGGCCTTGCGCGCGTCGGCCATGCGCGCAAGCAGCAGCGCGTCGGCCGAGCCGGGCGGCAGCGGCAGCACGAAGCGTTTTCCGGGGGGGACTCGAGGCAGATGCATGGTGGCGGGCGACGAACCCGCTGATCACCGGGAGGCCGGCACCGCGCATCGCTCGGCCACGATTCTAGAATCGTCGCGATGACGACCACGCCTGCGGCAGCGCCGCGCCTGTTCGCGCTGGTGCCGTGCGCCGGGGTCGGCGTGCGCGCCGGCACGACCGGGCCGAAGCAGTACGCGCGCCTGAGTGGACGCCCCTTGGTCGCGCACACCTTGCACGCGCTGATGCAGGTGCAGCGGCTGCAGGCGGTGTTGGTGGTGCTCGCCGATGACGACGCGCAGTTCGAGCGCGAGGTGCCCGAGTTCGGCGGCTCGCGCGGCTGGCTCGTGCGTCGGGGCGGCGTGACGCGTGCGCAGACGGTCGCCAATGGCCTGCAGGCGCTGCGCGAGCGCGGCGCCGACGACGACGACTGGGTGCTGGTGCACGACGCGGCGCGCGCGCTGATCGAGGCGCCGGCAGTCGATCGCCTGATCGACGCCTGTCTCGACGACGCCGTCGGTGGGCTGCTTGCGCTGCCGGTGGCCGACACACTGAAGCAGGAGCGCGACGGCCGCTCGGCCATCACGGTCGATCGGCGCGACAAGTGGGCGGCGCAGACGCCGCAGATGTTTCGCCTCGGGGCGCTGCGCGATGCGCTGCAGCGCGCCGGCGACGGCGTCACCGACGAGGCGAGCGCGATCGAGGCCGCGGGGCTGCAACCGCGCCTGGTGATGGGCGACGCGTCGAACATCAAGGTCACCTGGCCGGAAGACCTGGTGCGCGCGCAGGCGTTGCTGGCGACGCGCGAGCCGGCTGCCGCACCGGCGCTGCGCATCGGCGAGGGCTGGGACGTGCACGCGCTGGTCGCGGGGCGGCCGCTGGTGCTCGGCGGCGTGACGATCCCGCACAGCCACGGGTTGCTCGCGCACTCCGACGGCGATGCATTGCTGCACGCGATCACCGACGCGCTGTTCGGCGCTGCCGCGCTGGGCGACATCGGGCGCTACTTTCCCGACACCGACGCGGCCTTCGAAGGCGCCGATTCGATCGCGCTGCTGACGGAGGCCGCCCAGCGCGTGCGCGCCGCGGGCTACGCGATCGTCAACGTCGACTCGACCATCGTCGCGCAGGCGCCGAAGCTGGCACCCCACATCGACGCCATGCGCCAGCGGATCGCCGCTGCGCTCGGCATCGACGTGTCGGGTGTCAACGTCAAGGCCAAGACGGCCGAGAAGATGGGCCCCGTGGGAGAGGGCCGCGCGATCGAGGCGCGCGCCGTGTGCCTGCTGCAGCGCGTGGGCTGAGGTGCACAGCGCTCAAGGAGCGCGCTTCAGACGGATGTGCGCCACCAGGCCGCCGTCAGGGGCATTGTCGAGTTCGAGCGAGCCGCCCATGCGCGCCAGCGCCTTCTCGACAATGGCCAGCCCGAGGCCGGCACCGGTGGCCGCGGTGCGTGCGGCGTCGCCGCGAAAGAACGGCGTCGTCAGCTGGCCGAGCTTCTCCGGCGCCACGCCGGAGCCGTGGTCGCGCACGCTGACGATCACCCACGGGCCGGTGCGCGCGTAGGTCACGTGCACCACCGCGATGCCGGTATCGATCGAACGGCCATAGCGGCGCGCGTTCTCGAACAGGTTGGAGAACACGCGGCCGAGCTCGATCTCGTCGGCCATCACCGAGATATCGATCGCCACCCGGTGCTGGATGCGGATGGTCGACGGATCGCGGAAGCCCTGCATCTCGCGCTCGATCACCTGCGCCAGGTTCACCGGCTTGAGCCTGGATTCGCCGGGCCGCGCGTAGTCCATGAACTTGTCGATGATGGCGTCGAGCTGGTCGATGTCGAGCGCCATGTTCTGCTGCGCTTCCTCGTCTTGCACGCTCATCTCGGCTTCGAGTCGCAGGCGCGCCAGCGGCGTGCGCAGATCGTGGCTGATGCCTGCCAGCATCACCGCGCGGTCTTCCTCGACCTTGGCCAGCTCGCGCGCCATCCGGTTGAAGCCCATGTTGACCTCGCGGATCTCGCTGGTCAGCGTGTTCTCGTCGAGCCGCGAGTCGAACTCGCCTTCGCGGATGCGGCTGGCCGCGAAGCTCAATTCGCGCAGCGGCTGGTTGATCAGCCGCGCGATCGCCACCGAACCGAAGATGGTGGCCAGCAGCGCGATACCGACCCAGACGAACCACGTCGGTCCGGTCAGCGCCTGGACGCGGCCGAGTTCGGTCTGCAGCCACCAGGCGTCCTTCTCGATGCCGAAGCCGACCCACAGACCCGCCTGGCCATTTACGCTGCGCGCGACGATCGTGCCCGGGCCCAATCGGTTGTGCAGTTCGCCGGCGACGACGCGCGTGAAGCGGTCTTCCTCGAACGGCTCCCACTTGTCGCTGGGCTCGTGCGGTGCGATGCGGATCGCTTCCTGCCCCGACAGCGACTTGACCATCGCGACGCGGTTGATGGAGTCGCTGTTGCGCAGCGCCGAGCGCGCCAGGTTGACGAGGCTCGCGATCTGCTGGGCGGCAGCCAGCGCACGCGGCTCGAACTCCAGCGAGCGCAGCGTCCAAACCCAGGCCATGATCCCGCTGCCCAGCAGGATCGCCAGCAGCACGAAGGTGCGCCAGAACAGGCTGAGGGCAACACCTTGCGAGCGAGGCATGTCAGCGGGCGGAGGGTCGAGTCGGCTGCGGCGGAAGATACACGACCGGCGAGAGCCGGTCGTTTGCGGGTGTCGCAGCGTGCTGCTGTCAGAGCGGCGAGGGCGCGGCGGGCCGGCGCCGGGCCGCTCCCAAGCCTGCCGCTCCCCCTCGGGGGGAAGCGAGCGCGCCGAGCAAGGGGGCCTACATTAGTTCGCGCCGTCGGGCACGAACACGTAGCCGACACCCCACACGGTCTGGATGTAGCGCGGCTGCGAGGGGTCGCTCTCGATCATCTTGCGCAGGCGGCTGATCTGCACGTCGAGGCTGCGATCGAACGGCTCGAACTCGCGGCCGCGCGCCAGTTGCGCCAGCTTGTCGCGCGACAGCGGCTGGCGCGGATGGCGCACCAGCGCTTTCAGCATCGAGAACTCGCCGGTCGTCAGCGCCATCTGCTCGCCGTTCTTCATCAGCCGGCGCAGGCTGAGGTCGAACTCGAACGGCCCGAAGGCGACGGTCTGCGGCTCCTTCGACGGCGCGCCGGGCGCTTCCATCGCCGGGCGGCGGCGCAGCACCGCGTGCACCCGCGCCAGCAGCTCGCGCGGGTTGAACGGCTTGGGCAGGTAGTCGTCGGCGCCGACCTCGAGGCCAACGATGCGGTCGACGTCCTCGACCTTGGCGGTGAGCATGATGATCGGCGTCACGTCGTTGGCGGCGCGCAGCCGACGGCAGATCGACAGCCCGTCTTCACCGGGCAGCATGAGGTCGAGCACGATCAGGTCGATCGTTTCGCGGGTGAGGATTCGGTTCAGCGCCTTGGCGTCTTCGGCCAGCAGCACCTCGAACCCTTCCTGGGTGAGGTAGCGGCGCAGAAGGTCCCGGATGCGCGCGTCGTCGTCGACCACGACGATGCGGTCGGGTCGAGTGTTGGCGGGCGTATTCATCTGCAACTCCACATTTGTAACAGCGGCATTTTGCCGGGGGAAAACCCGTGCCAAGCCCGAAAACCGACCGGGTGTTACATCTATTTCGGGCTTCGCGCCGGATTCCGTGACCTGGACCACGGCCCGCGAGACGTGCGCGATCGTCGGCGGCGGCGGCACACTGGCGGCCCCATCACGAATGCATCGCACAAGGACCATGCCATGACGCGAACGAACGCCATCGGTTCGATCGTCGGCGCCGCGCTGACCGTGTGTTCAGTGGTACACGCCCAGCCCGCCGCGCCGTCCTTGCAGTTGAATGATACCTTGACGCTGTCGGCGTCCGCGACGCTGGAAGCGCCGTTCGATGTCCTCACGATGACGTTGGCCGCGACGCGCGAAGGCAACGAAGCGGCTGCGGTGCAGGCCCAGCTTCGCCAGGCGATCGACGCCGCGCTCGTCGAGGCACGCAAGGCGCATCGGCCCGGCCAGCTCGACGTGCGCACCGGCGGCTTCAGCCTGTCGCCGCGCTACGGCCCGAAGAGCGCCACCATCACCGGCTGGGTCGGTCACGGCGAACTGGTGCTCGAAGGCCGCGACATGAGCGCGATCGCTCAGCTCGCCGCGCGACTCGGCACCCTGACGGTGGCGGGCGTGGGCTATGCGCTGGCGCGCGACACGCGCGAACGCGTCGAGACCGAAGCCGCCGCACAGGCGATCACCAAGTTCCGCGCGCGTGCGTCCGACTATGCAAAGCAGTTCGGCTACGCGGGCTACACGGTGCGCGAAGTCAACGTCGGCACCTCCGAGCCGATCAGACCCCCTCTGCCGCGCATGCGCGCGATGGCGGCTGCCGCCGCCGACG
>DASURM010000033.1:0-3238 GCA_036280035.1 Burkholderiaceae bacterium
GTCGAACACGCTGACGTGGGCGTGCATCGCGGTGCGGCCGCTGGCGCGGTGCGCGCCACGCGCGATCTTCTGCCCGGCGATGCGAAAACTCGCCTGCGGTGCCGCGCGCACGATGCCAGCGAACTGCGGCAACGCCGCCGCGCAGGCGGCGGTCAGTTCGTCGAGGGTGCGGCCAAGCGCCGCGTCGCCGCGGCCGGCCGCAGCCGCGATGTCCTGGATCCAGCGCCAGCTCTCCTGGATTTCGCCTTCGGGCACGAAGACCTGGAAGTGGCGCTGCGCGCGGCTCTCGTGGTTCACCAGCGTGCCGTCGCCCTCGGCGAAGGTCGCGGCCGGCAACACCACGTCAGCGTGCTCGCCGGTCGCGTGCGCGCTGTGGTCGATGACGACCACCTGGCGCGCAGTGGCGAGGAACTCGTCGACGATGTCCGCTGGAGCGCGCCGGTAGAGATCGTTCTCCAGCACGATCACGGTGTCGGCCGCACCGCCTTGCACGGCATCGAACGCGGCCTGCAGGCTCTGGCCGCCGAGCAGCGCGCAGCCCAGGCTGTTGCATTCGGCCAGCGCGTAGCCGAGCTGCGCCGGGCGACCGGCGCGCACCAGCGCCTGCGCGACGGCGGCGGCCGCGTCGATCACCGCGGCGTCGCCGCAGCCGGTGCCCGACAGCACCAGCGGCCGCTGCGCCGCACGCAACGCGGCGGCGATCTGCGCGGCGAGCGCCGAAATCCCGTCGTCGAGGTCGTCGACCGCCGACGCATTCGCATCGATCGCATGCGCGACCGCGAAGCCCAAGCGCGCCAGGTCGGCCGGCGCCGCGTGCCAGGTGCGGGTTGCGATGTCGTCGAGCCGCGTCGGCGCGAGGCTCGCGATGTAGAGCGGCCCGTGCTGCTGCTGCAGCGCCTCGCGCACGGCGTGGTCGTCCCAGCTCGGGATCTGCATTTTCGCGATCGCGAGCTGCGGCTGCTGCCGCACCGCCTGGCGCAGCGCCAGGCCCATCATCGGCGCGCTGTTGCTCACGTCCTCGCCGAGCACCAGCACGGCATCGGCAAGCTCGATGTCGTGCAGCGACGGCGTGCGCGCCGGCCCGCGGCGCAGGATCTCGACCACCTGCGCCAGCAGCGCGGCCTCGCGGTCTGCGATGCCGAGGTGGAAGTGCTCGGGCCCGACCAGGCTGCGCAGCGCGAAGTTCGACTCGATCGACGCGCGCGGCGAGCCGATGCCGATCAGCCTGGCGCCGCGGCCGCAGCGCGCGGCCACGCGGCGCAGCGCCTCGTCGCGGCTGGTGCCGCGCAGCGGCTCGCGGCTGGATCGCGGCTCGTCGCGGGCGCCGCCGCGCAGCAGGCACTGGCGCAGGCGGCGCTCGCCGTTGACGAACTCGTAGCCGTAGCGCCCGCGGTCGCACAGGAAGTAGCCGTTGACCTCGCCGTTGTAGCGGTTGCGGATGCGTCGCAGCTTGCCGTAGCGCTCGCCGGGGATGGTGTTGCAACCGACGCTGCAGTGCACGCAGATCGACGGCGCGGTCTGCAGATCCCACTTGCGCGTGTAGTGGCGCTTCAGCGTCTTGTCGGTGAAGACGCCGGTCGGGCAGATCTCGACCAGGTTGCCGGCGAACTCGCTCTCCAGCGTGCCGTCGCGGTCGCGGCCGAAGAAGACGTTGTCGCGCAGCACCAGGGCATCGAAGTCGCGGCCGCCGGCGTAGTCGCGATAGAAGCGCACGCAGCGGTAGCACTGGATGCAGCGGTTCATCTCGTGGTTGACGAGCGGCCCGAGGTTCTGGTTGCGGAAGGTGCGCTTCAGGCCGCTGTAGCGCCGGTAGACATGGCCGGTCATCACCGTCATGTCCTGCAGGTGGCACTCGCCGCCCTCGTCGCACACCGGGCAGTCGTGCGGATGGTTGACCATCAGCCACTCGGCGATGCTCTGGCGGAACTCGTGCGCCTCGGGGTCGTCGATCGAGATGCGCGTGCCGTCCTTGGCCGCCACCATGCAGGCCATGACGATCTTGCCCCGGGTGTCGTGCTCGTCCTTGAACTGCTTGACCGCGCACTGGCGGCAGGCACCGACCGAGCCCATCGCCGGGTGCCAGCAGAAGTACGGCAGATCGAAGCCGAGCGTCTGGCACTGATGCAGCAGGTTCTGGCGCTCGTCGACCTCGTAGGGCCGGCCGTCGATGTGGATCGTCGCCATCGCTACCTCATCACGGTTGCCACGGGCAGCGGTGCTCGCGCACGTGGCGCTCGAAGTCGTCGCGGAAGAGCTGCACCGCACTGTGCAGCGGCTCGGCCGCGCCGGGGGCCAGCGCGCAATAGGTGTGCCCCGGCGCCAGCAGCCGCGCATGCTGCAGCAGCCGATCGAGGCTGGCGTCGTTGCCGCGGCCGCGCTCGAGGTCGAGCAGGATCTTCTCGACCCACGACAGCCCGGCCCAGCACGGCGTGCACCAGCCGCACGATTCCTGCGCGAAGAAGTGTTCGAGGTTGAGCACCATGCCCACCGGGCAGGTGCGGTCGTCGAGAACGATCATCGTGCCGGTGCCCAGGCGGCTGCCGACCTTGGGCACCGCGTCGAAATCCATCGCCACGTCGAGGTGCTCGGGGGCGACGAACTCGGTCGACGCGCCCCCCGGCATCACGGCGCGCAGGCGGTAGCCGTCGCGCATTCCGCCGCCGTGCTGCTCGATGATCTCGCGCATCGGCGTGCCCATCGGCAGCTCCCACAGCCCGGGCTTGCGCACGCGGCCGCTGATGCCGTAGAGCTTGGTGCCGGCATCGCCGCCGAGGCCGAGGCCCTGGTACCAGGCCGCTCCGTGCTCGACGATGTGCGGCACGTTGCACAGCGTCTCGACGTTGTTGACGACGGTGGGCTTGCCCCACAGGCCGCTCACCTGCGGATGCGGCGGCTTGGCGCGCGGGTTGGCGCGCTTGCCCTCGAGCGCGTTGAGCAGCGCCGTCTCCTCGCCGCACATGTAGCGCCCCGCGCTCACGTGCAGGTGCAGCTCGAGGCCCCAGCCGCTGCCGAGAATGTCGCGGCCGAGGTAGCCGCGCTCGTAGGCCTCGGCGATCGCCTTCTGCAGGCGGCGCGCAGCGAGCTGGTAGGCCCAGCGCAGAAAGAGATATGCAACGTCGGCCTGCACCGCCCAGGCGGCGATGATCATGCCTTCGAGCACCTGATGCGGGTCGCCTTCGAGCAGCAGCCGGTCCTTGAAGGTGCCGGGCTCCATCTCGTCGGCGTTGCAGACCAGGTA
>DASURM010000034.1:0-14871 GCA_036280035.1 Burkholderiaceae bacterium
CCAGCAGCGGCGTGGCCACGAAGGCGAATGCCACCAGCGCAAGGATGAGCGCGCGGTCCTGCGTGATCGGGAAGATCTGCTGATCGGCCGCGTAGGTCGTCTTGAATTGACCGTTTTCTCTGTAGAGCATTCGCAATGCCCCTTCAACCTGCTGCGCGGCCCGATCTCGGGCCTGCGATGCTCGCCGTACCTCCAGTACGGCTGCGCTTCTCGACCCGACCTCGGGCCGCTCGCGACGGTTGCAGGGGCATTGCGGGTGCCCCGAAGCTAAACCCGATCAATGATCTTCTCCCCGAACAACCCCTGCGGCCTGACCAGCAGCACAAGCAGCACCAGCACGTAGCCGAACCAGATCTCGATGCCGCCGCCGACAAACGGGCCGATGAACACCTCGGACAGTTTCTCGCCGGTGCCGACGATCAGGCCGCCGACGATCGCCCCGGGCACCGAAGTCAGGCCGCCGAGGATCACCACCGGCAACGCCTTCAGCGCCAGCACCGCGAGCGAGAACTGCACGCCGAGCTTGCTGCCCCAGATCATGCCGGCCACCAGGGCGGCGAAGCCGGCGACGCTCCAGACGATGACCCACACGCGCGACAGCGGAATGCCGATCGACTGCGCCGCTTGGTGGTCGTCGGCTACCGCGCGCAGCGCGCGGCCGGTGGACGTGTACTGGAAGAACGCGGCCAGCGCGATGACCAGCGCGGCGGCGATCGCCGCCGCGTAGAGATCTTCCTTGCTCACCAGGATGCCGCCCTGGAACACGCTTTCGAGCAGGAAGATCGGATCCTTCGGCAGGCCGATGTCGATCTTGTAGATGTCGCTGCCGAAGATCGTCTGGCCGAAGCCGTCCATGAAGTAGCTGATGCCCAGCGTCGCCATCAGCAGCGTCACGCCCTCCTGGTTGACCAGCTTGCTCAGGCACAGGCGCTCGATCAGCCAGGCCACCACGATCATCAGCACCAGCGCGGCGGCGAACGCCACCAGGTTGTCGAGCAGCTTGATGTCGAAGTGCAGGACATGCGGAATCCACTCCGAGAAGCGCGCCATCGCCAGCGCCGCGAACAGCACCATCGCGCCTTGCGCGAAGTTGAAGACGCCCGAGGCCTTGAAGATCAGCACGAAGCCCAGCGCGACCAGCGAATACAGCATGCCGGTCATCAGGCCGCCGATCAGCGTTTCGAGGAAGAAGCCCATCGCTCGCTAGCGCTCGCATGAAGGATGACGTGGCGCTTGCGCGCCTGCACGAACGATGAACTTCATTCGTCATCCTTCATTCGTCATTCCTAATGCACCGTGCCAAGGTAGGCGCTGATCACGTCGGGGTTGGCGCGCACCTCGTCGGGCGCGCCGTCGCCGATCTTGCGGCCGTAGTCGAGCACCACCACGCGGTCGGAGATGTCCATCACCACGCCCATGTCGTGCTCGATCAGCACGATGGTGGTGCCGAACTCGTCGTTGACGTCGAGCACGAAGCGGCACATGTCCTGCTTCTCCTCGACGTTCATGCCGGCCATCGGTTCGTCGAGCAGCAGCACCTGCGGCTCCATCGCCAGCGCGCGGCCGAGGTCGACGCGCTTCTGCAGGCCGTAGGGCAGGCGGCCGACCGGCGTCTTGCGGTAGGGCTGGATCTCGAGGAAATCGATGATGCGCTCGACGAACGCGCGGTGCGCCATCTCCTCGCGCTGCGCCGACGGCAGCCGCAGCGCCTGCGCGAACAGGTTGCTCTTCATCTTGAGGTTGCGGCCCGACATCAGGTTGTCGATCACGTTCATGCCCTTGAAGAGGGCCAGGTTCTGGAACGTGCGCGCGATGCCCATCTCGGCCACCTGGCGCGAGTTCATGTGCTGAAAGGTGCGGCCGCGGAAGGTGATGGTGCCGTGCTGCGGCTGGTAGACGCCGTTGATGCAGTTGAGCATGCTGCTCTTGCCGGCGCCGTTGGGACCGATGATCGCGCGCACCTCGTGCTCGCGCACGTCGAAGCTGATGTCCGACAATGCCCTCACGCCGCCGAACGCGAGGCTGATGCCGCGCACGTCGAGCACCACGTCGCCGATCTGCTTGGGGTTGTTCACTGGACGACCCTCCGCGCTCCGCGCTGCGGGATTCGCGCTTCGGAGCGGCCGTGCGCGCTCACTGGGGTACCTTCGCGCTGACGCGCTTCGGTATGAGCCCCTTCGGGCGGCCGGGCGGGGCTCATGCCGCCCGCTTCATGGCCGGAAAAGTCTTTGCGTCGGCGATGCGCAGCGTCGCCGACACGCTGCCGCTGCGACCGTCCTCGAACTTGACCGCCGTCTCGATGAACTGCTCGCTCCTGCCGCCGTACAGCGCATCGAGCAGCAGTTGGTACTTCTCGGCGATGTGGCCGCGGCGCACCTTGCGCGTGCGCGTCAGCTCGCCGTCGTCGGCGTCGAGTTCCTTGTGCAGGATCAGGAAGCGGCTGACCTGGCTGCCGGCGAGCTTGTCGTCCTGGCTCAGGTCGGCGTTGACCTGCTCGACGCAATCGCGCAGCAGCTCGTAGACCTCGGGTTTGCCGGCGAGGTCGGTATAGCCGGCGTACGGCAGGTTGCGCTTCTCGGCCCAGTTGCCGACGGCGTCGAAGTCGATGTTGATGAACGCGCAGACCTTCTCGCGCCGATCGCCGAAGGCCACTGCCTCCTTGACGTACGGAAAGAACTTCAGCTTGTTCTCGACGTACTTCGGGGCGAACAGCGCGCCGTCGTTGGGCCCGCCCGCGATGCGGCCGACGTCCTTGGCGCGATCGATGATCTTCAGGTGGCCGCCGGCGTCGAGGAAGCCGGCGTCGCCGGTGCGGTACCAGCCGTCGTCGGTGAGCACTTCGGCGGTCGCGGCCGGGTTCTTGTAGTACTGCTTCAGCAGGCCGGGCGATCGCACCAGGATCTCGCCGGAATCGATCACCTTGATCTCGACGCCGGCGATCGGCACGCCGACGGTGTCGGCCTTGGCCTCGTGGTCGGGCTGGATGCAGACGAACACCGCCGTCTCGGTCTGCCCGTAGAGCTGCTTCAGGTTGATGCCGATCGAGCGGAAGAAGGTGAACAGGTCGGGCCCGATCGCCTCGCCGGCGGTGTAGGCCACGCGCACGCGCGAGAAGCCCAGCGTGTTGCGCAACGGGCCGAAGACGAACCAGTCGCCGAGCCGGTATTTCAGGCGATCGAGCGGGGCCACCGGCTTGCCGTCCATCAGCGCGGGGCCGACGCGCCGCGCCACCGCCATGCTGGTGCGGTACAGCCATTTCTTCAGGCGCGAGGCGTCTTCCATGCGGATCGTGACGCTGGTCAGCAAGCCCTCGAAGATGCGCGGCGGCGCAAAGTAATAGGTAGGCCCGATCTCCTTGAGGTCGATCATCACGGTCGAGGCCGACTCGGGGCAGTTGACGATGTAGCCGCACGCCAGCCACTGCGCATAACTGAAGATGTTCTGGCCGATCCATGCCGGCGGCATGTAGGCCAGCACCTCCTCGCGCTCGGAGAGCTTGTCGAACGCCTTGCCGGCGGCGGCGCGGTCGAGCAGCGTGAAGTGCGTGTGCACCACGCCCTTGGGGTTGCCGGTGGTGCCCGAGGTGAAGAACATCGCCGCCACGTCGTCGGGCTTGCCGGCGGCAAGTTCGGCGTCGTAGAAGCCGGCGTGCGCGGCGTCGTAGGCGCGGCCGGCCGCGATCAGGCCATCGAGCGCAGCCAGCCCCGGTTCGCGGTAATGACGCAGGCCGCGCGGGTCGTCGTACCAGATGCGCGCCAGTTGCGGGCACTGCTCGCGCAGCTCGAGCAGTTTGTCGACCTGCTCCTGGTCTTCGACGACGGCAAAGCGCACCTCGGCGTTGTTGATCGGAAACACGAACTCGGCGGCCGCCGCGTCCTGGTACAGCGGCACGGGAACAGCGCCGAGCGACTGCGCCGCCAGCATCGCGGCATACAGCCGCGGCCGGTTCTCGCCGATCACCACCAGATGCTCGCCGCGCTGCAGCCCGGCTTCGGCGAGGCCGCATGCGAGCGCGCGCACCATCGTGCCGAGCTGCGACCAGGTGATCGTCTGCCAGATGCCGAAGCTCTTCTCGCGCAACGCGGGCGCATCGGGCCGCTGCGTGGCGTGGATCCACATCAGTTGCGGAAACGTGGTCTGCACGGCTTCGACACTCCAAAGCGCGCTGGCTGGGACTGCGATGCTAGGGCGGAAGTTTGACGCCAGGTTGTCGGTCTGACGACAATCCTAGGGTCCACCCGCATCGGTGTTTCCCGAGTGACCCGCGCTTCTTCGTCCGCGTCGGCCCTGCTGGCCCGCTCGCGCCCGCCCACCGCGGCCGAACTCGCCGGCGTCCCCTGGCTGGCCGCGCTCGCGCCGGACGAGGCCCAGGTGGCCTCAGCCGACATGCGCGTGCTGGAGGCCGACGCCGGCGAGCACGTGTGCCGCGTCGGGCGACCGGTGACCTTCTGGTTCGGCGTCATCGACGGCTTGCTCAAGATGAGCAACGACAGCGAACTCGGCCTGCCGATCACCTTCACCGGCCTGCCGCCGGGGGGGTGGTTCGGCGAGGGCACGGTGCTCAAGCACGAGCCGTACCGCTACAACATCCAGGCGTTGCGCAAGAGCCTGGTGGCCGGCATCTCGGTGCCCACCTTCGACTGGCTGGTCGAGCGCTCGATCGGTTTCAACCGCTTCATCATGCGCCAGCTCAACGAGCGGCTGGGGCAGTTCATCGCCGCGCGCGAGATCGATCGCATGAGCGACCCCGACATGCGCGTGGCGCGCAGCCTGGCTTCGCTGTTCCACCCGGTGCTGTACCCCGGCGTCGGCGAGCTGCTGCGCATCACGCAGCAGGAGCTGGGCTATCTGGTCGGCGTGTCGCGCCAGCGGGTCAACCAGGCGCTGCGTGCGCTGCAGGCGGCCGGCGCGATCCGCATCGAGTACGGCGGGGTGCGGGTGATCGACCTCGACGGCTTGCGCAGGTTCCGGCCGGCCGCGCCGGCCGCCGAATCATCGCCCGGCGCGCCGATCGTCGGCGCCGCGGATCGCCGTGGCGGTACGAAACACGCGGTCCCAGAGGCCCGTTGAGACGCCGAAGTCGCCGTTCGCGCCGGGTCGATGGTGGCGCGCATGGCGCTGCTTGACACGGGCCAGCCGGCTGCCGGGCGCGGCGCGGCGGTGGTGCGCGGCGTCGTGCAGCAGCGAGTAGGCGAGGTAGCCCAACATCAGCCCGACCGCCGCGCCGCCTGCGATGGGTCGCGACAGTTCGTGCGCCAAGATCGACCAAGCCAGCACGAACAGCGGTGCGCTGATCCAAGTAGGTGTACCGATGAGTTCGCCGGGGTGTGCATGGTGCGCCTCGTGCAGACGCTTGAACGGCGGCACACGGTGGAGAACCCAGCGATGCAGCACGTACTCCAGCAAGGTCCAGACGCCAACGCCCGCCAGCGACCACCCCAGCCACTCTTCGGCTTGCCAGGTGGACGTGCGCCACAGCGATGCCAGGCCAGCGGCCGCCAACAGCAGCGGATACACCACTCGATCGGCGCGGCAGCCCCAGCCGCTCATGCGCATGCGCAGGATCCTTCCTTCTTTCGTGACCGCTGCAGTATTCGGCAGTGCGGCGACGCGGAAGTTCCCTCGGGCGCCCCATGGCGATCGGTGCCGGCGCTCTGCCGAGGCCGACGGCGGAACGCCGACGGCCGACCGTGGGGCGGAGCTTCTTCAGTTCGCGATGCCTGCCGCCACGTGCCCGGCGGGTACGTGCGCGGCGGCCGACTCGACGTGCCCCGTCTGGTCGTCGAAGAAGAAGTCGGGCTCGAACTCGCGCAGGAACTCGCCCTTGGGCAGGCCGCCGAGGAACATCGCCTCGTCGACCTCGATGCGCCAGGCCATCAGCGTGCGGATCGCGCGCTCGTGCGCCGGCGCGCTGCGCGCGGTGACCAGCGCGGTGCGGATTCGCATGTCGCGCGCGGGCTCGCGCTGCAGCCGATGCAGCGCCTCGAGCAGCGGCTTGAACGGGCCGGGCGCCAGCGGCGTCGCCGAGCGCTCGCGCTCGTGGGTGTGGAACGCGTCGAGCCCGTCGTGCTGGTAGACGCGCTCGGCCTCGTCGGAAAACAGCACCGCGTCGCCGTCGAACGCGATGCGCACCTCGACCGGATGCTTGTCGGTGGCGCGCGCGCTGTGCGGGTAGACCCGCGCCGCCGGCACGCCGGCGCCGAGTGCCGAGCGCACGTCGGCCTCATTGGCCGACAGGAACAGGTGCGCCGCCAGCGGCCTGAGGTAGCGCCACGGGCTCTGGCCGCGCGTGAACACGCCGCGCTGGATCGGCAGCCCGTAGTGCTGCGCCGAGCGGAACACGCGCATGCCCGACACCGGGTCGTTGCGCGACAGGATCACCACCTCGACGCGCCGCCCCGGCTCTTCGCCAGGCGCGGCGCCGTTGAAGGCCAGCAGTTTGTTGACCAGCGAGAACGCCACGCCGGGGCGAGCCGGCTGCTCGAGCCGCTGCAACTGCAGCTGCATGTAGGCGCGGTCGTCGCTGGCCTCGAAGACGCGGTTCTCCTCCTCGAAGTCGAACAGCGCGCGCGACGAGATCGCGACGACGAGCTGGCCTTCGAGGCTGGCGGGCATGACGCAAATCATAGGCTCGCCCCTCAAGTTCACCTGCGGCCGACCGACACCGATGGTGACGACCATGAGCATCCGTGTGCGTGAACTGCTGCTGTGCTGCCTGCGCAGGCTGGGGCACAAGCTGCTCGACGCGTTCAGCCGGCCGTTCGTCGCGCGCGGCGAAGCGTGCCGCGTGGGGCTGACGGTGGGCTACGCGCTGGCGCCGCTCGACGGCCTCGACGGCGACAGCCTGCTCAAGCGCGCCGACGCCGCGATGTACGCCGGCAAGCACACGTTGCGGCGCGGCCAGGCGTCGGTCGGGCTGGCAAGCGCCTGAGAATCGCTGCGCGATTCTCTTCAGTGAAAGCCGATCGGCCCGCGCTTGCCTGCCGGCGCGGGCAGGTCGCGCAGTTCGATGCGGTTGCGATCATCGAGTCGCGCGTTGCCGAACGCGGTCACCCAGGCGCGACGCATCTCGCGCGGCGCCAGCTTGGCCAGCTGGTCGAGCACCGCATCGCCCGGCTCGGGTTCGAAATGCGCGCCCCAGTCGTGGCTGGCGCGGATGCGCTGGTACAGGCGCAGCGCGATGCCGCGCGCGGCGTCGTGGTCCGGCGCCTCCACCTGGTAGACGTTCATGCGGTTGAGGATCGGCTCGGGGATCGCGTGCTCGTCGTTGGCGGTGGCGATCCAGATCACCTGGCTGGCGTCGATCGCCACCTCGGCGAACTCGTCGGTGAAGCTGGCGGCGGTGTCGATCTCGAGCAGGCTGTACAGCGCGCCGAGCGGGTCGTACGCCTGTTCGGCGCTCGTCTTGTCGATCTCGTCGACCACCATCACCGGGTTGGCGTACTGGCCGTCGACCAGCGTCTCGAACACCTTGCCTGGGCGCGCGCCCTTCCATTGCGACGACGCACCGGAGAGCACCCAGCCGGCAGTCATCGAGCTCATCGACACGAAGCCCATGCCGGTGCCCAGCAGCGCGGAGAGCTGGCGCGCGAAGTGGGTCTTGCCGACACCCGGTGGCCCCAGCAGCAGCGTGGGGGCGATCTCGAGCGCGTCGCGGCTGTCCTGGCATAGCGCGAGCTGGCGCTTGACGTCGTCGAGCACCTCGCCGAAGTTGGGCAGTTCGTCGTAGAGGTGGTCCATCGCCGGCAGGCCGGCGGGCTTGACCTGGAAGCGCTCGGGGCCCTTCTCGAGCATGCGCTCGTAGGTGGCGCGCAGGCTCTCGTGCTCCTTCGGCGCCAGTTTGGTCAGGCGGCGTTCGACCTCGTCGCAGCGGTACAGCGCCCGCATCCTGGCGATCGGGATGCTGCCGCGGTTGCGCATCGGAACCAGATCGTGAGAGCTCTTCATGCCAGATCTCCAATCGTCGCCATCGGCGCCGGTTCATTGAAGCAAACGGCGCGCCTGTCGTCACCCCTGATTAACGCTGGACATGTCACGCAAATGCCATGCCGGTACGCCGTGTCGGTAGGTTGCCACGCGGCGGCTGCCGGTTCAGCGCCCGGAAGGGGTGGGAATCCCTCGGCCCTCACGCGCGAGACGCGCGCGCGCTCAGCTCACTTCACCCAGGCGTTGAGCTGGATGATCGGCAGCAGCACCGCCAGCACGATCAGCATCACCACGCCGCCCATCGCGACGATCAGCAGCGGCTCGAGGATGGTGGCCAGCGACATCGCGCGGCGCTGCACCTCGCCGCTGAGCTGGCGCGCGGCGCGCGCCAGCATCGTCGGCAGCTCGCCGGTCTGCTCGCCCAGGCGGGCGAACATCGCCAGCAGGCCCGGAAAGCGCTTGCGCCCGGCCAGCGCCGATGCCAGCGGTGCGCCTTCGCGCACCTGCACCAGCGCATCCATCGCGTCGGCGCGCAGCGCGCGGTTGTGCAGCGTCTCGGCGGCGGCCTGCAGCGCCTTGAGGATCGGCACCCCGGCACCGGCGAGCATCGCCAGCGTGCCGGCGAAGCGCGCGGCGTTGTAGCCGCGCGCCAGCCGCCCGACCAGCGGCAGGCCGAGCCACATGGCGTCGTAGCGCTGGCGAAAGGCGTCGTTGCGCAGCGAGAAGGCGAGCATCGCACCGGCGCCCGCCGCCGCCAGCAGCACCAGCCAACCCCAGGAGCGCACGAAGGCGCTGATCGCCAGCATCGCCACCGTGAGAAACGGCAGCGCGCGCTTGCCGTGCGCGAACACGCTGGCCACCTGCGGCACCACGTAGGTGACCAGGAAGATCACGATCAGCACCGCGATGCCCGACACGATGGCGGGGTACAGCGCCGCGCCGAGCAACCTGGCGCGCAGCGCCTGGCGCTCTTCGAGGTCGTCGGCTAGCTTCTCGAGCACGGTGCCGAGCGCGCCGCTTTGCTCGCCGGCGGCGACCACCGCGCGGTAGACATCGTCGAACTCGCGCGGCGCGGTGGCCAGCGCGCGTGCGAAGGTCGAGCCCGCGTTGACCTCGGCTCGCAGGTGCGCCACCAGGTCGCGCTGGCGCGGGTCTTCGGATTCCTCGGCGAGCGCGGTCAGCGCGCGCTCCAACGGCAGCCCGGCGGCCACCAGGCCGGCAAGCTGGCGGGTCCACACCGCCAGCGAAGTGCTGCTGAAGGTGCGGCGCGTGAAGCGGACCCGGGCGTCGCTGCCGAGCTGGGCGGCAACGGCCTCGACGCCGATCGGCACCAGCCCCTGGCCGCGCAGCTGCGAGCGCACGGCCTTGGCGTTGTCGCCCTCGAGCAGCCCGGTGCGGGGCTTGCCGTGGACGTCGATGGCTTCGAAGCGATAAGCCGGCATGTCAGGATTTCGTTGCGCTTGGTGTTGCACAGCCCATCCAAGCGGCCGCCGCGGATCCGGCTTTGCCGGTCCGCTGGCGGCGCCCCCTCGAGGGGGAGGCGGCCGCTAGGCCGCTTCGGGGGTGGGCCATTCAGTCGGGGGTGACGCGCAGCACCTCTTCGAGCGACGTGATGCCGGCATCGACCAGCCGCTGCCCGTCCTCGCGCATCGGCCGCATGCCCTGCGCCTTCGCGGCGGCGAACAGCTCGCCCTCGGCGACGCGATTGTGGATCAGCGAGCGCAGCTTGTCGTCGACGCCCATCAGCTCGTAGACGCCGGTGCGGCCCTTGTAGCCCGTCTGCAGGCAGTGCTCGCAGCCCACCGGGTGCCAGCGGCCGGTGTCGTCGCGCCGCCGGCAGTGCAGGCACAGCTTGCGCACCAGGCGCTGCGCCAGCACGCCGAGCAGCGACGAGCTGAGCAGGTAGGGCTCGACGCCCATGTCGATCAGCCGCGTCACGCTGGACGGCGCGTCGTTGGTGTGCACGGTGGCCAGCACCAGGTGGCCGGTGAGCGACGCCTGGATCGCGATCTGCGCGGTCTCGACGTCGCGGATCTCGCCGATCATGATGACGTCGGGGTCCTGGCGCAGGAACGCGCGCAGCGCCTTGGCGAAGGTGAGGTCGATCTTCGGGTTGACCTGCGTCTGGCCGATGCCGGGCAGCTCGTATTCGACCGGATCCTCGACCGTCAGGATGTTGCTGGTGCCGGTGGGCAGCCGCGCCAGGGAGGCATAGAGCGTGGTCGTCTTGCCCGAGCCGGTGGGCCCGGTGACCAGCACGATGCCGTGCGGCTGCTCGATCATGTGCACGAAGCGCGCCATCAGTGCCGGGCTCATGCCCAGGCCTTCGAGCGAGAAGTTGGCGTCGGTCTTGTCGAGCAGGCGCAGCACCGCGCGCTCGCCATGCGCCGCCGGCAGCGTCGAGACGCGCACGTCGACCGCGCGCCCGCCGATGCGCAGCGAGATGCGGCCGTCCTGCGGCAGGCGCTTCTCGGCGATGTCGAGTTCGGCCATGATCTTCAGGCGGCTGATCAGCGCCGCGTGAAGCGCCTTGTTGGGCCGCACCACCTCGCGCAGCGTGCCGTCGACGCGAAAGCGCACCGACGAACTGCGCTCGTACGGTTCGATGTGGATGTCGCTGGCGCCATCCTTCGCGGCCTGCGTCAGCAGCGCGTTGAGCATGCGGATGATCGGCGCGTCGTCGGCCGCCTCGAGCAGGTCTTCCACCGCCGGCAGCTCCTGCATCAGCCGGCTCAGGTCGACCGCGCTCTCGACCTCGCCGACCACCGCGGCGGCGCTCGACTCGCCGCCTGCGTACGCAGCGGCGATGCGTTGCGCGAGCGTGGCCGAGGCCTCGCGCTCGAAGCTGGTGACGTCGAACAGCCGCACCACCTCCGACAGCGCGGTGGCGCTGGAGCTGTCGGCCGCCCACAGCACGCGCTGCGCGCCGTCGTCTTCGAGCAGCAGCGTGTTGGCCTTGGCGAAGGCGTAGGGCAGCGGGTGACGCGAGGCCATCGGCAGCGGCGAAGGGTCAGTTGATCGGCGTCGACTGCGGCGGCGGCGCGGCCGGCGGCGTGGTCGGCACGTTGGGCGCCGTCGGCACCGGCGCCAGCGGCACCGACGGCGCGTACGGCGGCAGCACCGGCGTCTCGTTGTTCTGCAGGATCGCGCTGGGCACCGGTTGCGCCTCCTTCTGGCGCGCGCGGATCAGGTCGTAGCGGTCGAGCGAAAGCTTGGTCGCGCTCTCGAGGTCGCGCATCACCACCGGGCGCAGGAACACCATCAGGTTGGTGCGCGTCTTGGTGCGGCTCTCGCTGCGGAACAGCGCGCCGAAGTAAGGGATGTCGCCCAGCAGCGGCACCTTCGCGATGTTCTGGCTGAACCGCTCTTCGATCAGGCCGCCGAGCACGAGGATCGCGCCGTCGTCGACCACCACCGTCGACTCGATCGAGCGCTTGTCGGTCGACGGGCCGGCGTTCGAGGTGCCCGGCGCCACCTTGTCGCTGACGCTCGAGGCCTCCTGGTAGATCGTCATGCGCACCACGCCGCCTTCGCCCACCTGCGGCCGGATGCGCAGCGTGATGCCGACGTCCTTGCGCTCGATGGTCTGGAACGGGCTGGTGGTGGCGGTACCGGTGTTGGTGAACTGGCCGGTGATGAACGGCACGTTGCTGCCGACGACGATCTTGGCCTCTTCGTTGTCGAGCGTGATCAGGTTCGGCGTCGACACGATGTTGGTGTTGCTGTGCGACTGCAACATGCGCGCGATCGCCGCCAGTGCGTAGGTGCCGCCGTAGTTCTTGAGCAGCCCGATGTTGAAGCCGGCGCCGGGCAGCGCGCTGCCGTCACCGGTGGCGATCGATTTCGAAAGGTCGATGATGCTCGGGCCGCCGACCGTCGAGTTGGTGCCGGCGAACAGGCCGTACTTGTCGCCCTGCTGGCCGATCAGGCCCTGCCACTGGAAGCCGAAGTCCGCCGCGTTGTCGCCCGACACCTCGACGATCAGGCTCTCGATGTAGATCTGCGCGCGCCGCGTGTCGAGCTGCTCGATCATCGCTCGCACCTGGCGGTACAGTGGCGCCGGCGCGGTGATGATCAGCGAGTTCGACGCCGGATCGGCCTGGATGAAGCCGCCGGTGCTCGGCTGTGCCGAAGCCCCCAGCGGCGCGGTGGCCGGCGTCGCGCCGGCAGCGGTGCCGGCGGCGGCGGTGGTCTGCTGGGTGAGCCCGGTGGCGGTGGCGATGCCCGCCACGCTCGCGCTGCCGCCGCTGAAGGCGGCGCGCAGCACCGTCGCCAGCTTGGTCGCCTCGGCGTTCTTCAGTGGCACGACCCAGATGTTGCCGGCCGCGCCGGCCCCCGGCTGCACCTGGTCGAGGCGCTGGATCAGCGCGCGCAGCTGCGCCAGTTGCACCGGGTTGGCCGCGCGGACGATCAGTGCGTTGGCGCGCGGATCGACCAGCACGGTGAACGCGCCGCGGTTCACGCCACCGGGGCCCGGAGCGCCCGCCACCGCGCCGTCGCCCAGGCGCTGGATGATCGCCGCCATGTCGCTGGCCACGCCGTTGACCACCGGGATCACCTCGACGTCGGTGGCCCCTGGCGTGTCGAGCGCGGCGATGATGCGCGCCAGGCGCTGCAGGTTGTCGGCGTAGTCGGTGATGACCAGCGTGTTGTTGCCCGGGTTGGCATTGATCGTGTTGTTCGGGCTGATCAGCGGCCGCAGCACCGCCACCAAGTTGTTCGGGTTCTCGTGGTTGAGCCTGAAGATCTGCGTCAGCACCTGGTCGCCACGCACCACCGGCGGGCCGACCTGCACCGTGCCGGCCTGCAGCTTGGCGTCGGCCTCGGGCACCACCTTCAGCAGCCCCGCCGAATCGACGAGCGTGAAGCCCAGGCCGCGCAGCGCGGCCAGGTAGCTCAGGTACGCATCGCGCACCGGGATCGGCTGCTCGCTGTAGACCGTGATCGTGCCCTTGACTCGCGGGTCGACCAGGATCTGCCGCTCGATCATCACCGCCATCGCGCGCGACACCGCCTCGATGTCGGCGTTGACGAAGTTCACCGTCACCGGCGCACTCGAGCGCAGCGCGCCCGACGGTCGCGTGGCGCGCGGCTGGCTGGCGCTCGCTGGCGGCTGGGCGCCGGCCGGCTGCTGCGCGCCGGCCGGCACGACCGGCGCCGCCAGCAGGGTCGCCGCGAGCCAGGCGGCGCGGCGGGCGCGATCGCGCAGGTCAGCCGGGGGTCGGCCTGAATCCATGGTCATCCGATTGAGATGATCGACCGCGCACCCTGGCGCCGGCCGATGATGTTGAGCAGGTTGTTCAAAGCCGCTTCCTGACCTTCGGCAGCGCTGGCTTCGCCGCGGAAGCGGACCCGAAAGCCCGTCCATTGTCCGCTGCCCGACAGCCGCAACGCGCCGTCGAGTGTTTCCAGATTCAACGCCGCGGGGTCGGTGCTGCTCGCGCCGCCGCGCACGCTCATGCGGTAGCTGCCCAGCGTGTCGAGCGTCGACAGGCGCGACGATACACCTAGCAGGTCGGCGTCGATGCTGCCGATCACGCGCCAATGTCCCTGCACCGACTCCAGCGTCATGCCGTTGCTGGTCAGGCGCAGCGTGCCGCCGAGCTGCAGCGTGTTGAACGGCGTACCCAGGCCCGCGAGCCAGGCCGCCGGCCAGTGCCCGAGGGCCTGAGGTCGCGCCGGCAACAGCACCTGGTAGCGGCCCAGGCCGACCAGCCTGAACCGGATCACCCATTCGCGATCGATGCAGCAGGCCTGCTCGAGCGTCAGCTCCAGGCCGTTGAGACGCGGCCGGATCTGCCAGCGCAGCCGCCCGGGCAGCGCAGCGGCGTCGCGGCTGCCGGCGCCGCCGGCCAGCACCAGTTGCGCATCGCCGCTCCACACGCTGCCCTTGGCATCGGCCAGCAGCAGCCGCTGGTCGGTGGCGCGCGCCACCGCGCCGGCCAGCCAGCTCGCTGGTGCGAATGCCACGACGCCGGCCAGCGTGCCCAGTACGGCACCCCACACGGCCCAGCGGGTCGACGCATGGCGGGCGCGCTGCCAGGCCAGTTCGGCCAGGGTGGAGTTCTGGAAGGCGCTGGCACCGAGGCGCGACAGGCGGCCCGCCGACGAGCGCCGTGGCAGCCAGCGCGGCCAGCGCAGCTCCATCACGAGCCTCCGATGTGGAAGACCAGCGTGCCGCTGTAGCCCGCCGGCACGCGGGTCAGCTGCGCCTCGACCGGCTGCGCACGCGCCGCGCTGCGCACCTCGACCAGCAGCGCCCGCAACTGCTCGGGGCTGACGTTGACCAGCGTCAGCAGGGCGCGATCGACCTGCAGCGTCAGCCGCACCTTGTCGCCGTAGCGCTCGGCCGCGGCCTTGACCGCCAGGCCCGACTGCGCCGCGGCCACCGGCGTCGCGTTGCGCAGCTCGCGCACCTCGGCGACCATGCCGCGCATCTGCTGCAATTGCACGTCGAGCGTCTCGAGTTGCGCCGGTGCACTGCGCAACGTGGCCCACGCCGGGGCAACCAGCAGCGTCCACGCGGCCAGCGCGACGAGCACCGTCGCAGCGACGGCCAGGGCCACGCGCTCGCGCGGGGCGCGGGCGCGCCACGCGGCAGCGGCCTGACCGCGGGCGGCCTGCCATTGGTCGCGCCAGTTGTCGGTCACGCGCGGCCCCTGGCGCCGTCGGCCGCACGTGTCAGCACCAAGCGACCCCCGGCCGACTCGACGCTCCAGCCCGACGAACGCAGGCTGGCGCGGAAACGCTCGATCTGATCGGCGCTCCACACGCCGGCCACCAGCGTCAGTTTGCCGCCGCTGAACTGGATCGACTGCACCGGCGGCTGGCCGTCGGGCCACGCCAGCGCCGCAGCGGCGAGGCCGGCCTCGAGGTCGGCCTGCCATTGGTCGCGCCAGTTGTCGGTCACGCGCGGCCCCTGGCGCCGTCGGCCGCACGTGTCAG
>DASURM010000035.1:0-3238 GCA_036280035.1 Burkholderiaceae bacterium
CACGCTCAAACTCGACGCGGGCATCGTGCCGCGCATCGAGGCGGCGCTCGGCGCCGCGGGCATCAAGGCCGACTTCGTGCAATTCGAGGGCGGCTCGGTCAAGGCGCGCTTCGCCGATACCGACACCCAGCTCAAGGCCAAGGACACGATCGCCAAGGCGCTGAATCCGGACCCCAGCGACCCCAGCTACATCGTCGCGCTCAACCTGTTGTCGCGCTCGCCGGCGTGGCTGGGCACGTTGCACGCGCTGCCGATGTACCTCGGGCTCGACCTGCGCGGCGGCGTCTACTTCCTGATGCAGGTCGACATGCGCTCCGCGCTGTCGAAGAAGGCCGAGTCGTACGCCGGCGACCTGCGCAGCCTGCTGCGCGAAAAGGACATCCGCCACGCCGGCATCTCGCGCGACGGCGAGGCGATCACGGTGCGCTTTCGCGACGCCGGGCTGCGAACGCAGGCGCAGAAGCTGCTGGCCGACCAGGTGCCCGACCTGCAATGGGTCGACAGCAGCGATGGCGGCATGCTGGCGCTGACCGGCACGCTGAAACCCGAGGCGATGCGTCGCGTGCAGGAGCAGGCGCTGCAGCAGAACATCACCACGCTGCACAACCGTGTCAACGAGCTCGGCGTCAAGGAGCCGGTGATCCAGCAGCAAGGCAGCGATCGCGTCTCGGTGCAACTTCCCGGCGTGCAGGACACAGCCAAGGCCAAGGACATCATCGGTCGCACCGCGAACCTGGAGTTCCGCCTGGTCGACATGTCGCCCGAGGCGCGCGCCGCGCTCGAAGGTCGCGGTCCGGTGCCGTTCGGCCGCGAGCGCTTCAACGTCGGCCGCGGTGCGCCGGTGATCGTCTATCGCGAGGTGATCGCCTCCGGCGACATGCTGACCGACGCGCAGCCGCGGCCCGACCAGTACAACCAGCCGGCGGTGTCGGTGACGCTCGACAGCAAGGGCGGCCGGCGCATGCTCGAGACCACGCGCGCCAATGTCGGCAACTACATGGCAGCGATCCTGTTCGAGAAGAACAAGGGCGAGGTGCTGACGGTCGCTCGCATCCAGGGCGAGTTCGGCAACCAGTTCCAGATCACCGGCATGGGCACCACCGA
This sequence comes from Burkholderiaceae bacterium, assembly GCA_036280035.1. Lineage (GTDB taxonomy): Bacteria > Pseudomonadota > Gammaproteobacteria > Burkholderiales > Burkholderiaceae_C > JAEUPI01. Next base: position 1,105 of record DASURM010000035.1, read on the forward strand.
GGCCGCCAACGACCTCGCGCTGCTGCTGCGCGCCGGCGGCCTGGCCGCGCCGATGGAGATCATCGAAGAGCGCACGATCGGCCCCAGCCTGGGCAAGGACAACATCGACCGCGGCTTCCACAGCGTCACCTACGGCTTCGCGGCGATCGCCGCCTTCATGTGCGCGTACTACCTGCTGTTCGGTGTGTTCTCGACGCTGGCGCTGGCGTTCAACCTGCTGCTGCTGGTGGCGGTGCTGTCGATGCTGCAGGCGACGCTGACGCTGCCGGGCATCGCCGCGATCGCCCTGACGCTGGGCATGGCGATCGACGCCAACGTGCTGATCAACGAGCGCGTGCGCGAGGAACTGCGCGGCGGCGCGTCGCCGCAGGCGGCGATCCACGCCGGCTACGAGCGCGCGTGGGCCACCATCCTCGACTCCAACGTGACGACGCTGATCGCCGGCCTCGCGCTGCTGGCGTTCGGCTCCGGCCCGATCAAGGGTTTCGCCGTGGTGCACTGTCTGGGCATCCTGACGTCGATGTTCTCGGCCGTGCTGTTCTCGCGCGGGCTGGTCAACCTCTGGTACGGCCGGCGCAAGCGCCTGAAGAGCGTGTCGATCGGCCAGGTCTGGCGCCCGCAGGGCGCCACGCCGCCGGCGCAAGGTTGAGGACGACGCGATGGAATTCTTTCGTATCCACCGCGACATCCCGTTCATGCGCCATGCGCTGGTGTTCAACGTCATTTCGTTCGTCACCTTCGCGGCAGCGGTGTTCTTCCTCATCACGCGCGGCTTGCACCTGTCGATCGAGTTCACCGGCGGCACTCTGCTGGAGGTCAGCTACGCGCAGACGGCCGACATCAACAAGACGCGCGAGAGCGTCGAGTCGCTGGGCTTCGGCGAGGTGCAGGTGCAGACCTTCGGCACTTCGCACGACGTGCTGATCCGGCTGCCGGTGCGCGGCGACATGAAGCAGAGCGAAGTCGCTGCCCGCGTCTTCGATCGGCTGTGCGCCGACGAGGCCGGCAAGGTCGCGCAGCGCCAGTACACCACGCCGCAGGGCGAGCACGTCGACCGCATGGCCTGCATCGGCGCCGGCAACACGGAGCCGCTGCGCTTGTCGCGCACCGAGATCGTCGGACCCGCGGTCGGCTCGGAACTGTACTGGCACGGGCTGAAGGCGCTGGCCTTCGTGGTGGTCGGCATCATGGTGTATTTGGCGTTCCGCTTCGAGTGGAAGTTCTCGGTCGCCGCCATCGTCGCCAACCTGCACGACGTGGTGATCATCCTCGGCTTCTTCGCCTTCTTCCAATGGGAGTTCTCGCTCGCCGTGCTGGCTGCCGTGCTGGCGGTGCTGGGCTACTCGGTCAACGAGTCGGTCGTGATCTTCGACCGCATCCGCGAGGCGTTCCGGCGCTATCGCAAGATGAACACGCACGAGGTCATCGACCACGCGATCACCAGCACGATCAGCCGCACCATCATCACGCACGGCTCGACGCAGATGATGGTGCTGTCGATGCTGCTGTTCGGTGGCCAGACCCTGCACTATTTCGCAGTCGCGCTGACCATCGGCATCCTGTTCGGCATCTATTCGTCGGTTTTCGTCGCCGCCGCCATTGCGATGTGGCTGGGAGTCAAACGCGAGGATTTGGTCCGCGCAGGAAGCAAGGACCGCGATCCCAACGATCCGAATGCGGGTGCCGTGGTGTAGAGTGGCGCGGCCCGACTCCACGCACCCATGAACGCTACGGCAGCGTCCAGCCATCTCGCCCAACAGGCCAGACGGCTGTATGCCGATCAGGTGATCGCGGCGCTGCCGGCGCTGGCCAACTCGGTGTTCGAAACCACCCGCGCGCTGCTCGACAAGCCGGCAGTGCCGGCGGTGGTGCTGATGCGGCGCGACCTCTTCAAGGCCATGGAGCATTCGGGCGTCGGCTGGCAGCGCGGCATCGCCGATGGCCTGTACAAGGCAATGGGCCAGACGGCTTCGGCCGCGCGCGCGGCCGATCTGCCGCTGCCGGGTTCGGGCGGCCTGTCGCTGGTCGACGACGACACGATCGAGCGTGAAATCCTCACGTCGCGGCTGGCACTGGCGGTGATGGATCGGGCGTCGTGGGAGTTCTCCGATCTGCGCTCGCGACTGTCGTCGCT
>DASURM010000036.1:0-3994 GCA_036280035.1 Burkholderiaceae bacterium
AGGCACGCCGTCGAACAGCCTGGCCGGCCGCAGGTTGATGTACTGGTCGAACTCGCGGCGAAACTTGATCAGCGAGCCCCACAGCGATACGTGGTCGGGCACCGTCGCCGGCCAGCCCACCGCGCCGAAGTACAGCGCGTCGCATCCTTCGAGCCGGCGCTTCCAGTCGTCGGGCATCATGCGGCCGTGCGCCGCGTAGTAGTCGCAGCTCGCCCACTCGATCGGCAGCCACTGCAGCTGCAGTTTGAACCGCTTGGCGGCCGCGTCGAGCACGCGCACGCCTTCGGGCATCACCTCCTTGCCGATGCCGTCGCCGGGAATCACCGCGATGCGAAAGGTCGATGACATGGCGCGCTCCTGGTCGTCGTCGGCCTGCTCTACGATGCCCGGGCCTTGCACCCGGCCGCGCCGGCCGACCGAGGCGAGTTTGCACCAGATCAAACCCCGCGCCGGCGCACGCCGCTACGGTGGCGCCTGATCCCTCGTCCGCGCCGCGGTGCGCGCGCATGAACCCCACGACCGGTATCGTCCCCGACCTGCTGACCCGCTTGCAGCGCAGCGGCCTGGCGCCGCTGGTGCTGGCCGGCCGCGCGCTGCTGCCGATCGTGCAGGGCGGCATGGGCATCGGCGTGTCGGCGCACCGGCTGGCGGGCGCGGTGGCCGCGCTCGGCGCCGTCGGCACCATCAGCTCGGTCGACCTGCGGCGCCACCATCCCGACCTGATGGCCCGCACGCAGGGGCTGGCGGCGCGGCCATCGGCGTTCGACGAGGACACCCGCACCATGATCGACGGCGCCAATCGCGAGGCGCTGCGACGCGAGTTGCGCGCCGCGCGTGAGCTGAGCGGTGGCCACGGGCTGATCGCGGTCAACGTGATGCGTGCGATCAGCGACTACCCCGACTACGTGAAGGTCTCGCTCGAGGAGGGGGCCGACATGGTGGTGGTCGGCGCCGGTCTGCCGCTGGATCTGCCCGACCTGGCGGCCGATCATCCGCAGGTGCTGCTGGTGCCGATCCTGTCCGACGCGCGCGGCGTGCAGCTCATCGTGCGCAAGTGGGAGCGCAAGAAGCGGCTGCCCGATGCGATCGTCATCGAGCACCCGCGCTTGGCCGGCGGCCACCTCGGTGCGGCGCGCATCGCCGACCTGGCCGACCCGCGGTTCGAGTTCGCCCACGTGCTGCCGGCGTCGCGCGAGTTCCTCAAGAGCGCCGGCATCGAGCGCGAGGTGCCGTTGATTGCCGCCGGCGGCATCCGCCGCTGCGAAGACATCGCGCAGGTGCAATCGCTCGGCGCCGCCGGTGCGCAGCTCGGCACGCCGTTCGCCGTCACCACCGAGGGCGACGCCAGCGACGGGTTCAAGCGCGTGCTGGCGCAGGCGCGCGACGACGAGGTGGTCGAGCTCACCAGCGTCGCCGGGCTGCCCGCGCGCGCGGTGGCCACGCCGTGGCTGAAGGCCTACCTGGCGGTGGAGGGCAAGCTGCAGGGCGTGGCGCACGTGCGCAAGCGCTGCACCAAGGTGTTCGACTGCCTGGCGCAGTGCGGCCTGCGCGACGGCCTGAAGGACTGGGGCCAGTTCTGCATCGACAACCAGCTTGCCGCCGCGCTGCGTGGCGACCTGAAGAAGGGCCTGTTCTTCCGCGGTGCCGGCGCGCTGCCATTCGGCGACCAGATCCGCAGCGTGCGCGAGCTGATCGAACGCCTGCTGACCCCGGGCATGGCCGTGCCGGCGTGAGCTGGGTCAAGCGCGTGCATCGCTCGAGGTGATCCCACTGCATCGCGAGCGGGTCGAGCCTGCGGCGGCACGCGCTTCGTTGCGGCGCCTGCGGCTTGCGCCGCACCGACTGGCGTTCTTTGCCGGCGCGCTGGTACTGGCATCGGCGGCGTTGTGGTGGGCCGCCGTGCTGGCGCTGCGTGCGGCCGGCGTGGCGCTGCCGTGGGCGGTGCGCCCGGGCACCGCGCACGCGCTGCTGATGGCGTTGGGGTTCATGCCGCTGTTTTTCACCGGCTTCTTGTTCACCGCGGGCCCGCGCTGGCTGGCGGTACCCGCGGTGTCGACGCAGGTGCTGCGCCGCCCGCTGGTGACGATGCTCGCGGGTTGGGGCGTCGCGCTGGTGGGCTTCCACGCCGCGGCACCGCTGGCCGCCGCCGGGGTGGCGAGTGCCGCGGGCGGCTTCGCGGTGCTGTGCCGGCGCTTCGCACGATTGGTCTCGGCCAGCCCGGAGCCCGATCGCGCCCACGCGACGCTGGCGCTGCTCGGCTGTTCGCTGTGTGCGCTCGCGATGGCCGCCGCCGCTGCCGCGCTCGCGCTGGGCGTCGACGCGGTGGCGCGCGCCGCGGTGCAGGTGGCGCTGTGGGGCGGCATCGGCGTGGTGTTCGTCAGCGTCGCGCACCGCATGCTGCCGTTCTTCGGCGCCGCGCTGCCCGCGCTCGACACACGGTGGCCGCGCGCGCTGTTGTTCACGTTGGTGGGCCTGGTCGCCGCGCAGGCGCCGCTGGCCGCTGCCGATGCGGTGCTCGCGCCCGTCGACTGGGCAGCCGGCGTGCTCGCGTCGCGCAGCGTCGGCGAGGCGCTCGCCGCCTTGCTGCTGCTCGGGCTCGCCTGGCGCTGGGGGCGGGTGCAGCCGCTGCGCATGCGGTTGCTGGTGATGCTGCACACGGGCTTCTTCTGGCTCGGCTTCAGCTTTGCGCTGCTGGCGGCCTCGCATGCGTTGCTGGCGGCCAGCGCAGGCGAGTTCTCGCTCGGGCTGGCGCCGCTGCACGCGTTCACGATGGGCTACCTGGCAAGCACGCTGATGGCGATGGTCACGCGCGTCGTCTGCGGCCACAGCGGCCGCGCGGTGGTGGCCGACGCTGGCGTCTGGGCGATGTTCTGGACGCTGCAGGCAGCGGTCGTGCTGCGAGTCGGCGCGGCGCTGTGGCCTGCGGCGGCCACTGCAGCGAACCTGGCGGCCGCGCTGTGCTTCGCTGCGGCGGAGCTGGCCTGGGCGCTGCGCTACGGGCGCTGGCTGTTGCTGCCGCGCTTCGACGGCCGGCCCGGTTGAAGTCCTGCGTGGCCCGCCGGCGAGGCTGCGGCGGCTACAGGGGGTTCGACCGGCGCGGCCGGCGCCCGGCGGACGCCATGGCAGACTCACGGGTTCGATCCAGGAGCCGTCACTATGAGTGCGAACCCCACAAGCCAGCCGCACAACCGCGTCGCCATCGTCACCGGCGCCGGCTCGGGCATCGGCGCGGCGTGCGCGCAGGCCCTGCTGGCCGACGGCTGGCGCGTCGTCTTCGCCGGCCGCCGCGCCGACGCGCTGCAGCAGGCGATCGCCAGGGCGGGCGATCCGTTCGGCGACATCGATCGACGTGCGCTCGCGGTGCCCACCGACGTGACCCGGGCCGAGCAGGTGGCCGCGCTGTTCGACGCCGCGGTCAAGCGCTTCGGGCGGGTGGATCTGGTGTTCAACAACGCCGGCCTGGGTGCGCCGGCGGTGCCGATCGACGAGCTGCCGCTGGAGAAGTGGCAGCAGGTGGTCGACACCAACCTCAACGGCTCCTTCTACTGCATCCGCGAGGCGTTCCGCGTCATGAAGACGCAAAGCCCGAAGGGCGGCCGCATCATCAACAACGGCTCGATCTCGGCCTATGCGCCGCGGCCGATGTCGATCGCCTACACCGCCACCAAGCACGCGGTGAGCGGGCTGACGCGCACCGCCGCGCTCGACGGCCGCTCGCACGACATCGCGGTGGGGCAGATCGACATCGGCAACGCCGCCAGCGAGATGACCGAGCGCATGGCCTCGGGCGTGCCGCAGGCCGACGGCAGCATGCGGCCCGAGCCGCGCATGCCGCTGAAATCCGTCTCCGACGCGCTGCTCACAATGGCCAACCTGCCGCCGGACAGCAACATGCTGTTCGTCAACGTGATGGCCACCAAGATGCCGTTCGTCGGGCGCGGGTGAAGTCGAGCGAATGGCTGCATTCAACGAAGAGACCGTCCAGAGCGTCCAC
>DASURM010000037.1:0-9772 GCA_036280035.1 Burkholderiaceae bacterium
CACGGCATCTCGCTGGCGAGGTGTTCGAAGTCGTCGATCGTCAGCTTGACGCCGAGCCGGCCGGCGATCGCGATCAGGTGGATCACCGCGTTGGTCGAGCCGCCGATCGCCGCCAGCGTGCGGATCGCGTTCTCGAACGCCCCGCGCGTCAGCACGTCGCCGATCAACTGATCCTCGTGCACCATCTCGACGATGCGCCGGCCCGCGTTGCGCGCGATCACGTTGCGCCGGCCGTCCACCGCCGGGTACGCGGCGTTGCCGGGCAGCCCGAGGCCGAGCGCCTCGACCATCGAGGCCATCGTGCTGGCGGTGCCCATCGTCATGCAGTGGCCGTGGCTGCGGTGCATGCAGCTCTCGGCGTCGAGAAACTCCTGCAACCGCAGCGTGCCGGCGCGCACCTGCTCGCTCATGCTCCACACGCCGGTGCCCGAGCCCAACTCCTGGCCGCGCCACTTGCCGTTGAGCATCGGCCCGCCCGAGACGCCGATGGTCGGCAGGTTGGCGCTCGATGCGCCCATCACCAGCGAGGGCGTGGTCTTGTCGCAGCCCATCAGCAGCACCACGCCGTCGATCGGGTTGCCGCGGATGCTCTCCTCGACGTCCATGCTGGCGAGGTTGCGGTACAGCATCGCCGTGGGGCGCAGCAGCACCTCGCCGAGCGACATCACCGGAAACTCCAGCGGAAAGCCGCCCGCCTCGTAGACGCCGATCTTCACCTGCTCGGCGATGGTGCGGAAATGCGAGTTGCACGGGTTCAGCTCGCTGAAGGTGTTGCAGATGCCGATCACCGGCCGGCCGTCGAACTGGTCGTGCGGGATGCCTTTGCCCTTGAGCCAACTGCGGTAGGCGAAGCCGTCGCGGTCTTGGCGGCCGAACCATTGCTGGCTGCGCAGGTCTTGTGGTTGCTTGCGGGGTTTGCTGGTCATGATGTGGGTCGGGCCGGGTTGCTGTCCGCCAATGGTAGGGCCGGCGGGCATGCCACCGGCATCGGCGAAACCGCCGCGCTACCGCCCCGCAAACCGTGCCGGCCGCTTCTCGACGAACGCGCGCACGCCTTCGGCGGCGTCTTCGCTGTTGGCCAGGCGCCGCATGGTGTCGGCGAACTCCTGCGCCGCGGCCATGGGCCCATGCTCCACTGCCCTCAGTGCATTGAGCCGCGTGGCCGTCACCGCCAGCGGCGCCTGCGCCGCGATGGCGCGCGCCAGGCGCAGCGCGTCGGCGAACTCCTGCCCCGCGGGCACCACCTTCTGCACGAAGTGGAGCCGATGCGCCTCGGCGCTGCCGAACTCGTCGGCGGTGAGCAGGTGCAGCAGCGCGTTGCCGAGCCCCGCGCGCTCGGCCATGCGCAGCGTTGCGCCGCCGGTGGCCATGATGCCGCGCTGCACCTCGAGCTGCGAGAAGCGGCAATCGTCGGCGGCGACGACCACATCGGCCGCGAGCATCAGCTCGATGCCGACGGTGAACGTGATGCCCTTGACCGCCACGACCATCGGCTTGGTGCGCCGGCGGTAGCCGGGCAGCCCGAGGTCAAGCGGATCGACCAGGCCTTCGGGGGTCAGTTTCTTGCCGCGCCGCAAGTGCTCGGCGACCACCGGCAGATCCAGCCCGGCGGTGAAGTGGGCACCGAACGCATGCAGCAGGCCCGCGCGCAGCGCCGGCTCGTCGTCGAGCCGCGTGTAGGCCTGCGCGAGCTGGTCGAACATCGGCGGCGTGAAGCCGTTGCGCTTGGCCGGGCGGTTGATGCCGACGAGCAGCACGTCGTCGACCACCTCGGTGTCGATGCAGCCTTCGGGCGGCGGGGCCGATGCGGTGGGAGTCATGCTGGCCTTTCGGTTCGCGGGGCCACCATCGTAGGCGCGATGCGATACTCGGCGTCGATTCGATGCACCTGGAGGGGACATCATGGGCATCACCGCCGACACGTTTCGGCTCGACGGCCGCATCGCGCTGGTCACCGGCTCGTCGACCGGCATCGGCCTGGCGCTGGCGCGCGGCCTCGGGCACGCCGGCGCCACGGTTGTGCTCAACGCGCGCAACGCGGCGCGGCTGAACGACGCGGCTGCCGAGCTGCGTGCCGCTGGCCTGCAGGTGCACGCGCACGCGTTCGACGTCGCCGACCCGGCCGCCGTCGACGCCGCGGTGGCGGCGATCGAAGCCGAGGTGGGGCCGATCGACATCCTGGTCAACAACGCCGGCATCACCCGGCGCGCAGCGTTCACCGAGATCAGCGACGCCGACTGGCGCGCCGTGCTGCAGACCAACCTCGACGCCGCGTTCTACGTCAGCCGTGCGGTGGCGCGGCGCATGATCCCCCGCCGGTGCGGGCGCATCGTCAACACCTGCTCGGTGATGAGCGAGCTGGCGCGGCCGAGCACCGCGCCGTACGCCGCCAGCAAGGGCGCGCTGAAGATGCTGACCAAGGCGATGGCCGTCGAGCTGGCGCCGCACGGCATCACCGTCAACGGCATCGCGCCGGGTTACTTCAAGACCGAGCTGACCGCGCCGCTGGTGGCCGACGAGGCCTTCAACAACTGGGTGATCAACCGCACGCCGGCGCGCCGCTGGGGCAACGTGGACGAGCTGGCGCCGGCGCTGGTGTTCCTGTGCAGCGACGGCGCGGCCTACGTCAACGGCCACCTGCTGATGGTCGACGGCGGGATGACGGCCGCGGTATGAGCGCGCACGGCCGCTCCGAAGCGCTCGTGGCGGAGCGGAATCAGCGCGAAGCTTGTCTATGAGCGCCAGCTTTCGCAAGGTCTCGTTGATCACCGGGTCCGACGGTCGCGCGCTCTGGCGCGAAGAGGCGATAGCGCTCAGCGAAGGCAAGCCGCAGGCGCGGCTGTCGCCGCTGGCCTCGAGCGGCGGCTACCAACTGCGCGAGAGCCCGGTGGGGTTTCGCAGCGAGTTCCATTGCACCGAGCACCCGCAGTGGGTGTTCATCCTGCGCGGCGGCATGGAGATCGGGCTGCAGGATGGCAGCTCGCGCGTGTTCGCGCCGGGCGAGCACTTCTACTCGGACGACGCGCTGCCCGCAGGCGCGTCGTTCGACCCCGCGGTGCACGGCCACTGGAGCCGTCAGGTCGGCGGCGAGCCGCTGGTGACGCTGTTCGTGCGCGGTTGAGTCACCGCGGCGGACGCCTGCGGTCCGAGCGATTGCTTCCCGCACCAGGCAGTGATATTCTGGTCAGCGTGACCAGAAAACCATCGACCTCAGCACGACCGGCACTGCAGCCTCCGCGCAGCCGCTGGCGCCTTCAGGACGCCAAGGCGCGGTTCAGCGAAGTCGTGCGCCGGGCGCACAGCGATGGGCCGCAGCACGTGACCTTGCACGGCCGCGATGCGGTGGTGGTCGTAGACGCAGCCGAATTCGATCGCCTGAAGGGCGCGCGAACCGGCGAGCTGCTGGTCGAGGCTCTGCAAGCCTCGCCGCATCGCCGGGTCGAGGTCGAACCGAGCCGTTCGGCGATGCCGGTGCGCTCGGCAGTCAAGTTGTGAGCGGCTGGCTGCTCGATACCAACGTGATTTCGGAGTTGCGGCGACCGCGCCCCAGTGCGCGGGTGCGACGCTTCATCGCGGGCCGCCGACTCGATGACTTGTTCGTCAGCACCATCACGTTCGCCGAGATCCGCTTCGGCATCGAGGCGGTCGGCGATCCGATTCGACGCGCCGAACTGAACGACTGGCTGCTGCACAAGGTGCGGCCCATGTTCGATCAGCGCGTGCTGGAGGTTTCCGAGGATGTCATGTTCAAGTGGCGCCTCCTTGTGGAGGAGGGCCGCAAGGTCGGCCACACGTTTTCGCAGCCCGACCTGATCATCGCGGCAACCGCCCTGCAACACGGGCTGACGGTCGTGACCCGCGACACCCGCGACTACGAACTCGCGCGGGTTCCGTTGTTGAACCCGTGGGTCGACGAGTCGCTCTGACTTCGAGCGGGCGCCTTCGAGGCGCGCGCATCCCGGCCGCTCGCCGTGCCTACGCCTGGCGCCATACCGCTACCGAACCTGGCGCTGCGTCACGAACTTCACGATCGCCTGGACGACGGGGGCGCCGTCGCCGCACCACCAGAAGTGATCGGCGCCCTCGAGCGGGTGCCATGTCGCGCCGGGGATCTTCTTTGCAAGATGCTCGCCCGCTTCGAATCGAACCGCCTGGTCGCCGCGCCGATGCATCACCAGCGTCGGCACGCCGATGCGGCCGAGATCGGCGCGCAGGTCGGCGTCGCGCAGGCCGGCAAGGATCGTTTCGAGCCCTCCGGGAGACGCGGCATGCCGCACGAGGCGGGCCCACCAGGCGCGCAGCGCGGGGTCGTCCTTCTCGCTCGGAGCAAACGTCTCGATGCCCACCGGCCCGCCCCATCCGGCCACGAGCCGTCGCAGCCAGACGTCGTAGGCGGAAGCGGGCAGAGCCCATGGGTAGTCGGGCGCAGCCGAGCCCCGCGCGAGCGATCCGAACAGGCACAGGCCTTGCACGCGATCGGGATGATCGACGGCGAGACGCATCGCTCCCAGGCCGCCTTCGGACGAGCCGAAGATCCACGCGCGCGGCACGCCCGCATGCCCGAGGATCGCCGCGATGTCGTCCGCCATGGCCACCGGCGTGCTGGTGGCACCCAGCCGCTCTGACAAGCCGACGCCGCGCCGGTCGAAGAGGATGACGCGGAAGCGCTCCGCCAAGGCCTCGACACAGGCACGAAGGGGCGGGTGCTCCAGCGCGATCTCGATGTGACAGACGAACCCAGGGGAGATCACCAGGGTCTGATCGCCTGCTCCGAGCGTCGTGTAGGCAACGGCGCCGTGGCCACTCTCGGCGAAACGCACACTGGGCCGCTCCAGCCGGTTGGACGACAGACGCTTCAGATCCTCGGTCATCCGCAGGTAGGCCCGCTCGGTGTGCGGCCCGGGCTTGATGCCGAACTCCGCTCGCAAGACCTCGGCGCAGCGCGTGTAGGCGCCCTCGACACCGGCGCTATGGCCCTGCAGGGCGTGCAGTTGCATCAGCAGCACGTAGCTCGGTTCACGGTACCCGTCGAGCGCAATCAGCGCTTCGGCAAGCTCCAGCGCCGGCGCGAACTCGCTGCGCCTGCCGAGCGCATCGATCAGGCGCTCGAGCAGGCGCGCGAGCAAGTGCTCGTGCTCGATCGAGGCTGCCTTGAGCCAGTCGTCGAAGAGGTCGGATCCGAACGCGACGCCTTGCATCAACGGGCGGCGCGCGCGCACGACCCATTGGCGGGCCTCCACCAGCGTGCTCTCGTCGAACGTCGACGTGGCGACCGCGCTGCGCGCGAATTGCGCGAACCGAAGGGCGTCGACCTCGACGGTCTTCGCGTCGAGCGCGAGGCTATCGCTGTCGGACGACAGGGCCCCGCCGCCCACCGCGTGTTCGATCGTGTAGACCAGCCGGCGCAGACGCGTGCGCCCCTGCGCTTCGTCGGCATCCGGCCACAGCAGGGCTGCCAGGTGCGCCCGCGGCACCGGCCCCGTGTTGAAGGCGAGGTAGGCCAGCAGCGCGACGGCGCGCTTCAGCGGCAGTCGCGTGGCTTTCCCCTGCACAACGGCGACGGGCACACCGAAGACCTGCAGTTCCAGCGCGGGCGATGGCGGGCGCGACGGCATGCGGCGCATTGTCGGGCAGCGCTTCAGCGATGGACGCGAAAGCGACGGCGCCCTTCTATCGTGCCCGGGTCGAACCATCGGGAGGTCGCCATGCGCAGACTGCTTTCGTTTCTCTACGGCGCGGCCGCCTACGCGGCGTGCCTCGCCACCTTGCTGTACTTCATCGGCTTCAGCGGCAACCTGCTGGTGCCCACGTCGGTCGATGTCGGCGCCGCTGCCCCCTGGGCCCAGGCCTTGGGTGCCAACCTGCTGCTGCTGGCCTTGTTCGGCGTGCAGCACAGCGTGATGGCGCGTCGCGGCTTCAAGCGCTGGTGGACGCGCGTCGTGCCGCCGGTCGTCGAGCGCAGCACCTACGTGGTGGCGACGTGCATCATGCTGGCGCTGATGTACCGGTTCTGGCTGCCGATCGAAGCACCGGTCGTGTGGCGGGTCGATCACCGCGCCGGCGTGGCGCTGCTGTGGGGGCTGTTCGGGCTCGGTTGGTTGGTGGCGCTGGTCAGCACCTTTCTCATCAACCACTTCGAGCTGTTCGGGCTGCAGCAGGTGTTTGCGCGTCTGACGCAGCGCGCCGTGCCCGAGCCCGAGTTCAGAACCCCGCTGCTGTACCGCTACGTGCGCCATCCGCTGTACGTGGGCCTGCTGCTGAGCTTCTGGGCAGTGCCGGTGATGACGGCTGGGCGGCTGCTGTTCGCCGTCGGGTTCAGCGCCTACATCCTGATCGGCATCGCGTTCGAAGAGCGCGACCTTCTACGGCAGTTCGGCGAGCGTTATCGCAGGTATCGCGAGCAGGTGGGGATGCTGATTCCGCGCGCGCCGAGGCACGGTTCGCGGGCCAGCGCCGAAGTCACTTCGGTGCGCGTGAAGGAGCAGGGCTGAGATGCGCGCCGTCGTCTGCCGGAGCTTCGATGGCATCGAAGCGCTCGAGTGGGGCGAGCTCGCGGACCCTGCGCCCGGTGCGGGCGAGGTGCTGATCGACGTGCATGCGGCCGCATTGAGCTTCATGGATACGTTGATGGTGGCCGGTCGCTACCAGATGAAGCCCGCCTTGCCTTTCGTGCCGGGCACCGACGCCGCGGGCGTGGTGCTGGCCATCGGCGATGGCGTCCAGCGCGTGGGTGCAGGCGACCGCGTGGCCTGCACCCACTGGCATGGTGGCATGGCCGAGCGCATGGTGGCACCCGAGCGCAGCGTCGTGAAGCTGCCCGACGGCGTCGGCTTCGAGATCGGCTCGACCGTGCGCTACGCCTACGGTACGGCTCACTACGCGCTCGAGCTCCGCGCCCAATTGCGCGCGGGCGAAACCGTGTTCGTCAGCGGTGCGGCAGGGGGTCTGGGCATGGCCGCCGTCGACCTGGCGCGCCAGATGGGCGCCACCGTCATCGCGGGCACCAGCTCGGCAGCCAAGGGCGAAGTGGCACGCAAGCAAGGCGCGGCTGACGCCATCGACTACTCGCGCGAGCCGGTGCGCGACCGCCTGCTCGAGCTGACCCAGGGCCGTGGTGTGGACGTGTACTTCGACACCGTCGGCGGCTCGCTGTTCGGCGCCGTGTCGCGGGCGATGGCCTGGGGCGGCCGCATGCTGCCGATCGGATTCACGAGCGGCGACATACCCAGCCTCGCGATGAACCTGCCGCTGCTGAAGAACACCAGCGTGGTCGGGTGCTACTGGGGTGCTTGGGTGGAGCGCGAGCCGGAGCAAAGTCGCGCCGCCGACGAGCGGCTCTTTGCAGCGGTGGCGCAAGGCTTGCTTAGGCCTCAGGTCTCGGACGTGCTGTCGATGTCGTCGTTTGCCGATGGCCTGCAGCGACTCGCACGCCGCCAAGTGACGGGACGCGTTGTCCTGCGTGCAAAGCGCAACGCCGAGGCGCTCGCATGATCGCGGTTCGCCCCATGACCAATTCCCTTCTCGACAACATCGCTTGGCACACCCTCTGCGGGCACCACGCGCGATATTCCGCCGGTACCGCCCGCGCACGCCGGTATGCCCGCAGCTTCTCGCCGATCATCGGCTTCCCCGACGCAGAGAAGCCAGACTTTGCAGCGCTCTCGCCGTTCTGTGAGCCCGACGAACACTTCTACTTCGACGGCTGGACCGGCAACCCGCCTGCGGGCTGGAGCGTGGACGCCGAATCGACCGTGGTCAAGATGGTCTGGGCGGGCGACGCTCCGACTGCGGATGAGGCGCACGACGCGACGCCGCTGCGGCCCGAGCACGCAGCTCAAGCACTCGAACTGACGGCACTGACTCGCCCCGGCCCCTTCGGGCCTCGAACCCTCGAGCTGGGCGCCTACTTCGGCTACTTCGACGGCGACAGGCTCGTGGCGATGGCAGGCGAGCGCATGTTCGCCGGTTCGCTGCGGGAGGTGAGCGGGGTGTGCACGCACCCGGATTTCCAGCGACAGGGTCTCGCACGCAAGTTGGTGCTGAAGCTCATCGGGCAGCAACTCCGACGCGGGGAGACGCCGTTCCTGCACGTGATGCGCGACAACGGCGGCGCTCGGTCGTTGTACGAGCGCATCGGGTTTCGCAACTACCGCGAAACGGTCGTGCGCGTCGTTGCGCCGACGCGAGCGTGACTTCGACCACTGCATCGAAAGGAGTACCACATGATCGGTGTATTCGTGACCTTCAACTACGCAGACAGATTCGACGAGCAAGCCGTGCGCAAGATCGCCGAGACCGCCCGCGCAAAGTTCGAAGGCATGCCGGGGCTGCGCTCGAAGGCCTTCACGCTCGATTCCGGCAAGCGTGAGGCCGCGAACTTCTACGTTTGGGATTCGGAGGACGCGGCCAAAGCGTTTCTTCACCGAACAGTTGCTCGAGCGGGTGACCGATCTCTACGGCGTGCGCCCGAGCGTCGAGTTTGTCCAGATTGCCGCGCTGGTGGAGAACACCCGGCGTGACGTGGTCCAGGGATGACGCCGGGCCCGGCGCCGCACCGGATTCGCCACCGCTGGCTTCGCGCGCCTGTGCGTGGCGGTGAACTCCGGCGCCGGGCGCGGTGCTGAGCGCGCCGCGCGAAGTTCGTGGACGGGTCGTGCCCGCGGCCCCCGGCTCGCAACGACAATGCGCCAATGGACCTGTCGCGCTTCGCCCGCCGCCGCTACACCCCGTCGCCGACACCGCTCGAGCCGCTCCCGCGCTTCTCGGCCGCACTGGCCGCAAGCTGCCCCGGCGGCCGCGGGCCCGAGGTGTGGATCAAGCGCGACGATCTGCTCGGCCTCGCGCCGGGCGGCAACAAGACGCGCAAGCTCGAGTTCCTGGTGGCTGACGCGCTGGCGCAGGGCGCCGACACGCTCGTCACCTGCGGTGCGCCGCAGTCGAACCACTGCCGCCTCACGCTCGCCGCCGCGGTGAAGGAGGGCTTGCACTGCCGCTTCGTGATCGAGGAGCGCGTGCCCGACAGCTATCGCGACGACGCCAGCGGCAACCACTTCCTGTTCAAGCTGCTCGGAGTCGAGGCGATCACCGTCGTGCCGGCCGGCACCGACATGGCCGTCGCGATGCAGCGCGTGGCCGACGAGCTGCGCGCGCAGGGCCGCAAGGGCTACGTGATCCCGGGCGGCGGCTCCAACGCGCTCGGCGGTCTCGGCTACGTGGCGTGTGCGCAGGAGTTGCAGCAGCAGGGCTTCGAGCAGGGCGTGCAGTTCGATGCGGTGGTCGTCGGCTCGGGCAGCTCGGGCACGCACGGCGGGTTGCTGGCGGGCTTTCTCGGGAACCGTGTGGCGACGCCGATCGTCGGCATCGGCGTCAGCCGCGACCCGCCCGAACAGGCACCGCTGGTGCACGCCGAGGCGCAGGCGGTGTGCGACCTGCTCGGGCTCGACCTGCGCGTGCCGCGCGATGCCGTGCGCTGCGTCGGCGGCTACTGGCAACCGAAATACTCGGTGCCCAACGCGCGCATGGTCGAGGCGGTGCAGATGCTCGCACGCAGCGAGAGCATCGTGCTCGACCCGGTGTACACCGGCAAGGTGATGGCCGGGCTGATCGGCCTGGCGCGCGCCGGCGACCTGCGCGCCGGGCAGCGCGTGCTGTTCATCCACACCGGCGGCATGCCCAGCGTGTTCGCCTACGAGCGCGTGCTGCTGGGCCTCGACGAGATGGGGCCTTAGCTCACGCCGTGTCGTCGCCGGGCGCGGCCGCTGCAGCCATCGGA
>DASURM010000038.1:0-2169 GCA_036280035.1 Burkholderiaceae bacterium
GCCTTGCTGCGCAGCAGGTGCATCAGGTCGTGGCGCGGCAGTTCGCTGCTCTCGAAGTACTTGGCATCGGGCCAGACGCGCACCGTGGTGCCGTGCGCGCGGTCGTCGGCCTTCGCCTTGCGGACGCGCAGCTTCTCGACCACGCCGCCACCTGCGAACGCCATCGTCGCCACCTCGCCATCGCGTGCAACGCTGACTTCCAGTCGCTTGGCCAGCGCGTTGGTGACGCTGACGCCCACACCGTGCAGGCCGCCCGCGAAGCTGTAGGCACCGCCCGCGCCCTTGTCGAACTTGCCGCCGGCGTGCAGGCGTGCGAACACGATCTCCAACACCGGCACCTGCTCGTCGGGGTGCAGCCCGAACGGGATGCCGCGGCCGTCGTCGGCCACCGACACCGAGCCGTCGCCGTGCACCGTCACCGTGATGCGTTTGCCGTAGCCGGCCAGCGCCTCGTCGGCGGCGTTGTCGATCACCTCCTGGATCACGTGCAGCGGGTTGTCGGTGCGCGTGTACATGCCCGGCCGCTGCTTGACCGGCTCGAGCCCCTTGAGCACGCGGATCGATTCTTCCGCGTACTTGCCTTGCTTGGTTGCCATGGCGCGGGATTGTAGGTATCGCCCAAGCGCCACAAACGCGTACCGCCGCGCCGTGCCGCGGTTCCGGTGAGCGAACGTGTCAGTGCTTGTAGCGCGCCATCGTCAGGCCATCGAGATCGATCTCGGGTTTGCACCCCGAGATCAGATCGGCGATCACACGGCCGGTGCCGGCGGCCATCGTCCAGCCGAGCGTGCCGTGGCCGGTTGCGAGGTACAGGTTGGCGATCGGCGTCGGGCCGACGATCGGCGTGCCGTCGGGCGTCATCGGCCGCAGGCCGCACCAGAACTCGGCGCGCGCCAGGTCGCCGCCACCGGGGAACAGGTCGTTCACCACGTGCGTCAGCGTGGCGCGCCGCGGCTCGCGCAGCGCCAGGCTGTAGCCGGCCAGTTCGGCGGTGCCACCGACGCGGATGCGGCTGCCCAGCCGGGTGACGGCGACCTTGTGCGTCTCGTCCATCACCGTGGACTCCGGCGCGCGCGCCGCATCGACTATCGGTAGCGTGATCGAGTAGCCCTTGACCGGGTACACCGGAATTCGCAGCTTCAGCGTATTCAGCATCAGCGGCGTGTAGCTGCCCAGCGCCATCACCACCGCGTCGGCGGCGAGCACGCCCGCGGTGGTGCGCACGCCAGTGAGCCGGTCGCCCGCGCGCTCGACGCCGAGGATCGTGGTGTCGAAGCGCAGCGTCGCACCGCGCGCGGCGGCCATCGCGGCCAGGCGTTGCGTGAACAGGTGGCAGTCGCCGGTCTCGTCGCCGGGCAGCCGCAGCGCGCCGACGAACTTGTGCTGGGTTTCCTTCAGGCCCGGCTCGACGCCCAGGAAGCCGGCCCGATCGAGCACCTCATACGGCACCCTGTACTGCCGCAGCACCTCGATGTCCTTGGCGGTGTCGTCGAGTTGCTTGCGGGTGCGAAACAGCTGCAGCGTGCCCTGCGTCCGCTCGTCGTAGGCGATGCCGGTGGCCGCACGCAGCGCCTTCATGCAGTCGCGGCTGTACTCGGCGATCGGCACCATGCGGCTCTTGTTGAGCGCATAGGCCCTGGCCGTGCAATTGGCGAGCATCATGATGCCCCAGCGCCACATCGCCGGATCGAGCAGCGGCCAGATCACCAGCGGGCTGTAGCGCATCAGCAGCCAGTGGATCGCCTTGATCGGCACGCCGGGGCCCGCCCACGGCGCGGAGTAGCCGGGCGACACTTCGCCGGCGTTGGCGAAGCTGGTTTCCATCCCGGCGGCATCGCGGCGCTCGACCAGCTCGACCTGGTGGCCGGCCTGGGTCAGGTAGTACGCCACCGACACGCCGATCACGCCGCCACCCAGAACGAGAACCCTCATCGTCTTGCTCTCCACTCGCCTCGACCCGCAACTGTACCGGTGGCCGCTGTGCCGCACCGGCGTGGCGCTTTCCGCTAGATTCGCGTCATGCACGCCCAGCGCCTGTCGATGCCGTCGATGTCGCAGGTGTTGCTGTGCGGCGGGTTGATCGTCACGCTGTCGATGGGCGTTCGCCACGGCTTCGGCTTGTGGCTGCTACCGATCACGATGGAGCGCGGCTGGCCGCGCGAGACCTTC
>DASURM010000039.1:0-3539 GCA_036280035.1 Burkholderiaceae bacterium
CGACAGCGCGGTCAGCCAGTACGACAAGGACGACGTCGAGGCCATCGGCCTCGTGAAGTTCGACTTCCTGGGCCTGGCCACGCTGACCATCCTGGAGCTGGCCAAGGAGTTCATCGTCGCACGCCGGCCGGCGCTGAAGGACTTCGCGTACGAGAACCTGCCGCTGGACGACCCGCGGGTCTACAAGCTCTTCTCCGACGGCCTGACCGAGGCGGTGTTCCAGTTCGAATCGCGCGGCATGCAGGGCATGCTGCGCGACGCCAAGCCCAACCGGCTCGAGGATCTGATCGCGCTCAACGCGATGTTCCGCCCCGGGCCGATGGACAACATCCCCGCCTTCTGCGCGCGCAAGCACGGCCGCGAGGCGGTGCAGTACCCGCACCCGCTGCTCGAGCAGGTGCTCGGCGAGACCTACGGCATCATGGTCTACCAGGAGCAGGTGATGCAGGTCGCCCAGCTGCTGGCGGGCTATTCGCTGGGCGAGGCCGACGTGCTGCGCCGTGCGATGGGCAAGAAGAAGCCCGAGGAGATGGCCAAGCAGCGCGCCAAGTTCCGCGCCGGCTGCGCCGCCAAGGCCATCGACGCCGACCAGGCCGACGAGATCTTCGACCTGATGGAGAAGTTCGCCGGCTACGGCTTCAACAAGAGCCACGCCGCGGCGTACGCGCTGCTGGCCTACCAGACGGCTTGGTTGAAGGTGCACTTCCCGGCCGAGTTCTATGCCGCCAACATGAGCGTCGAGATCGACGACACCGACAAGCTCAAGGCGTTGATCGACGACGCCAGGCAGTTCGGCGTGACCTTCGAACTGCCCGACGTCAATCGCGGCGGCTACGGCTTCGAGCCGATCGATGCGAAGTGCGTGCGCTACGGGCTCGGCGCGGTCAAGGGCACGGGGCAGGGCGCGATCGAGGCCATCATCGCCGCGCGCGACAGTGGCGGCGCCTATCGCAGCTTGTTCGACTTCTGCGCCCGGGTGGATCGCCAGCGAGTCAACAAGCGCGCGGTCGAAGCGCTGATCAAGGCCGGCGCGTTCGACACGCTGCATGCCGAACGAGCGGCTGGCGCCGGGCCGTCCCAAGCCGGCCACGCCCCCTCGGGGGGCCGGGCATCCTTGCTGGCCAGCGTGACGCTGGCGTTCGACTGGGCCGACACGCAGGAGATCAACCAGTCGCAAGGTGGGCTGTTCGACACCGGTGACTCGCATGCCGCGTCGACCCATGAGCCGCCGCTGGCGGCAGCCGAACCGTTGGGCATTCGCGAGCGGCTGGCCTTCGAGAAGGCAGTGCTCGGCTTCTACCACTCGGGCCATCTGTTCGAGCTGTACGCGGCCGAGGTGCGGCGCATCGCCAAGCGGGCCATCGCCGACGTGGTCGAGTCGCGCGAGCCGCTGCTGCTGGCCGGCGTGGTGAGCGACCTGCGGCTGGTGAACAACCAGCGTGGCCGGGTGGCGATCTTCAAGCTCGACGACATGAGCGAGCGCATCGAGGCGGTGGTCAACGACGACGTGCTCGAGACCGCGCGCGAACTGCTGCGCGAAGACGAGCTGCTGGTGGTTCAGGGGCGCGTGCAGCCCGACCGCTTCGCCGGTGGCCTGCGCCTGAACGTGCAGCAGGCGTGGGATCTGGCGGCCGCGCGCGCGCGCTTCGGCCGTTGGCTCGAGGTCAGCGTCAACGGCGCCGTGCCGCCGGCGCAGGAGTTGATCCGCCAGTGGCCGGTGCGCAAGGTGGCCGGCGAGCACGGCAGCACGACGCTCGGCCTGCCGGTGCGGCTGCGCATCGAGCGCAGCGAGGCGCAGGCGCTGCTCGACCTCGGCGACGAAGGTCGCTTCTGGCCGAGCGACGACGCGCTGTTGCGTTGGAAGGCGATGGCGCACGCGGGCCGGGCGGAGATCGTGTACGAATAGGCGACCACCGCGCTTGCCGCGGCGGCGTTGTAATCGGCAGTAAGCCCTGGCGGCGACGTGTCACCCTGGGTGTTGCCTCAGCCGTTAGGCTGCGTGTCGCAATCGCTCGCGAGGACAATCCATGAAGCTCTGCCCTGTGATCTGTGCCTTCTCTCTGGCCGTCGTGGCAGGTTCCGGCCATGCCGCCGACGTCGGTGTCTCGGTGCAGATCAGTCAACCCGGCGTCTACGGGCGCATCGACATCGGGCGCTTCCCGCAGCCGCAAGTGGTGGTGGCGCAGCCGGTGGTCATCGTGCCGCCGCCGGTCGTGGTGGCGCAGCCGGTGCAACCGGTGTACCTGTGGGTTCCGTACGGACACCGCAAGCACTGGCGCAAGCACTGCCACGAATACAACGCTTGCGGCGTGCCGGTGTACTTCGTGCGCCACGACTGGTACCGCGACCACGTGATGGTGGCGGCCGACGAAGGTCACCGTGGCAAGGGCAAGCACCGCGGCAAGGACCACGACGACTGAAGCCGCCTCTGGTCGCCGCCGATTCCCCGATGCGCGTGGGCTGGAATTGCCGGGCATGTACGAGACTCCGCTGACCGGCCTGATCCTCACCGGAGGCGGCGCGCGGGCGGCCTACCAGGTGGGCGTGCTGCGCGCGCTGGCGCGGCTGCGGCGCGATGGCGGCGCCGATCTCGCGCGCAATCCGTTCGGAGTCATCGTCGGCACCTCGGCGGGGGCGGTCAACGCCGCCGCGCTGGCCTGCGGCGCCGATGACTTCGATGCCGCGGTCGAGCGCGTCGCCCAGGTCTGGCACGACATCCATGCCGACCAGGTGTACCGCGCCGACTCGCTGGGCGTGATCCGCAGCGGGGCGCAATGGCTGACGATGCTGTCGATCGGCTGGGTGATCGCGCGCTGGCGGCGCGCGCGGCCGCGTTCGCTGCTCGACAACGGGCCGCTGGCCGACCTGCTGCAGCGCATGGTGCCGCTGCCGCGGTTGCGGCTGATGCTTCGCTCGCGCCACCTGCACGGCCTGGCCGTCAGCGCATCGAGCTACACCTCGGGCCTGCACGTCACGTTTTACGACGCGGTGGCGCGGATCGAGCCGTGGACGCGCTCGCAGCGCATCGCGGTGCAGGGACGCATCAGCCATGCGCACCTGCTGGCGTCGTCGGCGATCCCCTTCGTCTTCCCTGCGGCGTCGATCGAGCTCGATGGCCTGGCGCAGTGGTTCGGCGACGGATCGATGCGCCAGACCGCGCCGATCTCGCCGGCGGTGCACCTGGGGGCACAGAGGCTGCTGGTGATCGGTGCCGGCCGCATGCACGAGCCGCCGGGGCGCCACATCGAGGCCACCGGCTACCCGAGCCTGGCGCAGATCGCCGGCCATGCGCTGTCGAACATCTTCCTCGACGCGCTGGCGGTCGATGTCGAGCGCATGCGGCGCATCAACCACACGCTGTCGCTGCTGCCCGAAGCAGCCCGCGCGCGCACCGCACTCAGGCCGATCGACGTGTTGGTGATCGCGCCTAGCCAGCGGCTCGACGACCTCGCGGCCGAACACCAGAACGAACTGCCGTTGCCGGTGCGCGCGCTGCTGCGCGGCATGGGCGTCACCGGCAAGGGTCGCGACGCGCGCGG
>DASURM010000040.1:0-3786 GCA_036280035.1 Burkholderiaceae bacterium
CTGATGGACGAGCCGTTCTCGGCGCTCGACGTGCAGACGCGACAGCTGGTGGAAAACGAGCTGCTCGCGCTGTGGAGTGGTGACGAGCGCCGGGCCGCCCCAAGCTCGGCGCGCACCACCCTCGGGGGGGCGGCGCCCGAGCCGCCGGGGGGCAAGGGACGCAAGGCGGTGCTGTTCATCACCCACGACCTCGACGAGGCGATCGCGATGAGCGACCGCGTCGTGGTGATGAGCGCGGGGCCCGGGTCGCGGCCGATCGGCGAGTTCGCGATCGACCTGCCGCGGCCGCGCGACGTGGCCGAGGTGCGCGCGGCGCCGCGCTTCGTCGACCTGCACCGCGCGATCTGGCACGTGCTGCGCGACGAGGTGCTGCGCGGCTACCAGCAGCAGCTGAAAAGGATCACCCCCGATGCGGCCTAGCGGCCGCCTCCCCCTCCTGAGGGGCGAGCCCGGACACGGAAGGTCCAGTGGACCTTTCGTGCCTGGCGAGCGGCCGAGCCGCAAGGCTCGGCGCGGCCTGCGAGGCACACCAGCGAACCGGCAAAGCCGGATCCGCGGTGTCCACTGGCCGGCGCGCCACCGGAGTGGCGCGAGCCGTGGTGCGTCTACGGTCGCAGGCCCGCTGATGTGATGGGCGTCTGGCAGCGCATCAAACCCAATGCCGGCAACCTGCGCTGGTGGCAGGTGAGCGTGCTGGTGGCCGTGTTCGTGCTGTGGCATCTGCTGACCACGCCCGGGCTGTTGCCGAACTTCGTGTTCGGCGACGACAACCAGGCCGCGTTCTTCTTCGGCGAGCCGTTGAAGATCTTCGCGCGCATCGGCAGCTGGTTCTTCGTCTCGCGCGACATCTACGAGCACCTCGCGGTGACGCTGCTGGAGACCGTGCTCGCGTTCGGGCTCGGCACCGCCTTCGGGCTGGCGTGCGGGCTGTGGCTCGCTCTGTCACCACTGGCCGCGGCGATCTTCGACCCCTACATCAAGGCGCTGAATTCGATGCCGCGCGTGATCCTGGCGCCGATCTTCGCGGTGTGGTTCGGCCTCGGCGTGGCGAGCAAGGTGGCGCTGGGCATCACGCTGGTGTTTTTCATCGTCTTCTTCAACGTCTACCAGGGCGTGCGCGAAGTCAGCCCGGTGGTGCTCGACAACGCGCGCATGCTCGGCGCCGATCGCCGGCAGTTGCTGCGCCATGTCTACCTGCCCAGCGCAATGAGCTGGGTGTTCAGCTCGCTGCACACCTCGGTGGGGCTGGCGTTCGTCGGCGCGGTGGTCGGCGAGTACCTCGGCAGCGCGCGCGGCGTCGGCTACCTGATCCTGCAGGCCGAGGGCACCTTCGACATCAACACCGTGATGGCCGGCATCCTGGTGCTGACCGGGTTCGCGCTGCTGCTCGACGGCGCGGTCGGGACTATCGAGCGCCATCTGATGAAGTGGCAGCCGCGCGCCGCGCAGACCGAGCGGCTCTAGCAACTGCGGCCCGCGCTGCGACGCGCCGGCGCGGCCGGCGACGGATCAGCCGGCGTCGTCGCGCGGGATGTGGCGCACTACGGTCACCGGCACCGTGCAATGGCCGAGCAGCCAGTGCGAGACCGAGCCGACCACCGCGCTGCGCGCCGCGCCGAACCCGCGCGTGCCCATCACGACGGCGTCGATGCCGTGGCGCTCGATCATCTCGGCCAGCACATGCGCCGGATCGCCGCTGGCGATCTCGCGCTCCCACTGCGCGCCGGCGGCGCTCAACAGCGTCTCGGCCGGACGCAGCAGGTGCGCGCCGGCGCCGGTGCTCACCTGCTGCAGCACCTCCGGGTCGTGCGCGGTCATCAGCTCGTACAGGTTGGCCGGCTCCTGCACGTTGGCGAGCACGAAACTCGCTGCCAGCCCGTGCGCGCGCAGCGCCAGCGCGTGGCGCACCGCATCGAGCGACGCCTCGGAGCCGTCCACCGGCAGCAGGATCTTCAACATCGACGGCAGCCTCGCGGTCGGTATGGTCGGCCGGCGCCGATCAGCGCGCGGTGGGCATCGCGAACTCGGCGCCCTTGGGCGTGCTCTCGGGCCAGCGCTGCATGATGCTCTTCTGCTTGGTGTAGAAGCGCACGCCTTCCTCGCCGTAGGCGTGCATGTCGCCGAACAGGCTCTTCTTCCAGCCGCCGAAGCCGTGCCACGCCATCGGCACCGGAATCGGCACGTTGATGCCGACCATGCCCACCTGCACGCGGCGCGAGAACTCGCGCGCGATGTGGCCGTCGCGGGTGAAGCACGACACGCCGTTGCCGAACTCGTGGTCGTCGACAAGCTGCAGCGCCTGCGGGAAATCCTTCGCGCGCACGCACACCAGCACCGGGCCGAAGATCTCTTCCTTGTAGATGCGCATCGACGGCGTCACGTGGTCGAACAGCGTGCCGCCGGTGAAGAAGCCGCCTTCGTGGCCGGGCACCTTGCAGCCGCGACCGTCGACCACCAGCCTGGCGCCCTCTCTCACGCCGAGGTCGATGTAGCCCTCGATGCGCTCCTTGGCTTCGCGCGTGATCACCGGGCCCATCTCGGCGTCGCCCGCCATGCCGTTGCGGATCTTGAGCGCCTTGGCGCGCTCGGCGAGCCTGGGCACGATGCGCTCGCCGACGTCGCCCACCAGCACCGCCACCGAGATCGCCATGCAGCGTTCGCCCGCCGAGCCGTAGGCGCTGCCGATCAGCGCGTCGACGGCCTGCTCGAGGTCGGCATCGGGCATCACCACCATGTGGTTCTTGGCGCCGCCCAGCGCCTGCACGCGCTTGCCGTGGCGCGCGCCGGTCTCGTAGATGTGCTGGGCGATCGGCGTCGAGCCGACGAAGCTCACCGCCTTGACGTCGGGGTGCGCGAGCAGGGCGTCGACCGCGACCTTGTCGCCCTGCACGACGTTGAACACGCCGTCGGGCAGGCCCGCCTGCTTCAGCAGCTCGGCCATGAACAGGCTGGCGCTGGGGTCGCGCTCGCTGGGTTTGAGCACGAAGGCGTTGCCGCAGGCGATGGCCAGCGGGAACATCCAGCACGGCACCATGCACGGGAAGTTGAACGGCGTGATGCCGGCCACCACGCCCAGCGGCTGGCGCAGCGTCCAGTTGTCGATGCCGGTGGACACCTGCTCGGTGTAGTCGCCCTTGAGCAGCTGGGCGATGCCGCAGGCGAACTCGACGGTCTCGATGCCGCGCGTGACCTCGCCCTGCGCATCGCTGAACACCTTGCCGTGCTCGCCGGTGATCATCGCGGCCAGCGTGTCGCGCTGCCGGTTCAGCAGCTCGAGAAACTTCTGCAGCACGCGCGCGCGCCGGATCGGCGCCATCTCGGCCCACGCGGGAAAGGCCGCCTGGGCGGCGGCCACCGCCGCGGCGACATCGGCCTCGCTGCCGAGCAGCACCTGCCTGGCCACCGCGCCCGTGGCGGGGTTGTAGACGTTCTGCCGTCGCGCCGTGGTGCCCGGCGCGACGGCGCCGGCGATGAAGTGGCCCACGTCGGTGGTGGCAGTGAAGGGTTCGGGAGCGCCCATGCTGGTTCCTCGTCAAGCGCTCGCGGCCAAGACGGGCGAGCGAGGCGCAATGCTACGCCGCCGCTGCGGCTGAGGGCCCGTCAGGGTCGGCACCAAAGAAAAGGCCCGCGCCGAAGCGCGGGCCGAAAGTCCTCAAGGAGGACGTCGTTGGGACCGATGCAGCTGGCGCCCCCTTCGGGCGCCGCACCCGTACCGGCATCGCGGGCGGCCGGTTCGGGATTCCGTCTGACGCAAGCGCACTCTAGGCAGAGGCGGGGACTTCGCCC
>DASURM010000041.1:0-9043 GCA_036280035.1 Burkholderiaceae bacterium
GGCACCGGCGAGATGTAGACGTAGCCGTTGATGATGCGGTGGTCGACGCCGCGCACCGGCGGCACCATGAAGATGCGGTTGTTGAACTGCGACAGCGCGAGGTACCACGCCTCGTCCCAGATGGTGTCGAACGGGTACAGCGGCTCGGGGTAGTGCAGCCCGTCGTAGAACCAGAAGGTCTCCTTCTCGTAGCCGTTGCGCACCGGATCGTCGGTGACGAACTGGTACTGGTACGGATACATGCGTTCCCAGCCCTCGGTGCCGGGAATCGTCTGGGCCTTGACGTCGTGCGGAACTGGAAACTTCATGCGCTTGTCTCCTTGTCGTTGACGGGCGCCGCCGGTGGCGAACGCATCGGGCGGTCGGTGCGCTCTTATCTGCACGACTCGTGCCAGGCCCCGCTTGTGCGTCGCGAAGTCAGGGCCGTCGCGGGCTGCGCAACGCGCGCTGCCGCCCTCGCTCACGAGGGGAAGCGGGCGGATTCGAAGCCTGTGCAATTGCCGTCGGGAGGAAGGCACTGCACCCTCGGTGGCCACCAGGGCGGCGCCGGCTGGTGTTGATCATTTGGTGCAATCGGGGGGCGGCGCGACCGCGATCTGATCTTTTGATCAAGCTTCGCGCCAACCACCTCGGGCGGCGGACCTCGGTGGAGACCCGTGCCGGGACCTTGGCCTAGGTCAATGCCGGCTGGCGCGCAGCGGGCTAAAAGCACCTCTTCAGGACGAGGGCGCACCGTTGTCCAATCTGCCCGAGCTGACGCGCCGCGTCAGCGACGATCTCCGCTCGCGCGTGCACTTCTGCCCCGACACGGGGCAGATCTGGCTGCACGAGCACCGCATGCTGCTGGTGCACGCCGAGGCGCAGGCGCTGCTGCGCAAGGAGCTGATCGACTCGCTCGGCATGGAGCGCGCGCAGGGCCTGCTGATGCGCATGGGCTACGCCTCGGGGCTGCGCGACGCCGAGCTGGCGCGCACGCGCGCCGAGCACTGCACCGACCTCGAGGCCTTCATGACCGGGCCGCAGCTGCACACGCTCGAGGGCATCGTTCAGGTCACGCCGGTGCGGCTGGAGTTCAACCGCGCGGCGGCCACCTTCTACGGCGAGTTCCTGTGGCACAACTCGTGGGAGGGCCAGTGGCACCGCCACCACTACGGCGTGCACAACGAGCCGGTGTGCTGGACGCAGATCGGCTACGCCTGCGGCTACACGTCGGCGTTCATGGGGCGGCCCATCCTCTACAAGGAGGTCGAGTGCGCCGGCATGGGCGACCCCAACTGCCGCATCGTCGGCAAGCCGGTCGAAGAGTGGCCCGACGCGCACGAGTGCATGCGCTTCCTCGAGCCGCAGGCGATCGCCGAGCAGCTGATCGAGCTGCAGACCGAGGTGGTGCAGCTGCGCTCGACGATCGGCGAGCACGACAAGCTGCCGGCCGACCTGATCGGCCAGTCGCGCAGCTTCCGCGCCGCCTGCGAGCTGATCCAGCGCGCGGCGGGCAACCAGATCAGCGTGCTGCTGCTGGGCGAAACCGGCGTCGGCAAGGAGCTGTTCGCGCGCGCGCTGCACGAGCTGGGGCCGCGCCGCGCGCGCGCCTTCGTCGCGGTGAACTGCGGTGCGATTCCCAACGAACTGGTCGAGTCGGAGCTGTTCGGCGTCGAGAAGGGTGCCTACACCGGGGCGCAGTGCTCGCGGCCGGGGCGCTTCGAGCGCGCCGACGGCGGCAGCCTGTTCCTCGACGAGATCGCCGAGCTGCCGCTGCCGGCGCAGAGCAAGCTGCTGCGCGTGCTGCAGGAAGGCGAGATCGAGCGCCTGGGCGGCCAGAAGGCGCGCAAGGTCGATGTGCGGGTGATCGCGGCGACCAACTGCGACCTGCTGCAGCGCGTCAAGGAAGGGCGCTTTCGCTCCGACCTGTACTACCGCCTCAACGCCTATCAGGTGCAGATTCCGGCGCTGCGCGAGCGCCGCGACGACATCTCGCCGCTGGCCAAGCACTTTCTCGCCCGCTACAACGCGGTGCACGGCAAGAAGCTGCGCGGCTTCACCGACAAGGCCAAGCGCGCGCTGCTCGGGTACGCGTGGCCGGGCAACATCCGCGAGCTGCAGAACATGGTCGAGCGCGGGGTGATCCTGGCGCCTCACGGCGGCTACATCGAGGTGAACCATCTGTTCTCGGCGAGCGCCGAGCCGCAGCCGCTGGAGTACGGCCTGGGCCGCAGCGGCGGCCTCGACCGCAGCGCCGCCGACGGCAACCCGTACGACGCCGTGCTGAGCGGCGCGATGACGCTCGACCAGCTCGAGGTCTCGCTGATCGAGGCGGCGGTCGACAAGGCGCACGGCAATCTGTCGGCCGCCGCCCGCATGCTGGGGCTGACGCGGCCGCAGCTCGCCTACCGGCTCAAGCGCCTGCACGAAGGCGACCCGGCGGCGGACGCAGCGGTGGGCGTGCCGGCCGGACGCGACTGATGACGCCCGGTCTCGCGCACGAGGTGGCCGACTACCTGCAGCGCCACCACGTGCTGACGCTGGCCACCTGCGGCCCCGACGGGCCATGGGCGGCCGCGGTGTTCTACGTGCACGACGGCAATGCGCTGACCTTCCTGTCGTCGCCCACCACACGCCACTGCCGCAACCTGGCGCACGACGCCCGTTGCGCTGCGACGATCCACGACGACACCGGCGAGTGGTCGCAGATCAAGGGCGTCCAGCTCGAGGGGCGCGCGCGTGAGCTCGATGGCGACGAGGCGCGCCTCGCGCGCCAGCGCTACGGCGAGAAGTTTCCGCTGATCGCGAGGCTGGCTTCGGCGCCGGCGCCGATCGTGCAGGCGCTGGCCAAGGTGCGCTGGTACCGCCTCGAGGCGCAGCGGGTCTGGTTCATCGACAACAGCCGCGGCTTCGGCCACCGCGAGCAGATCGAGCTGACGAGCGCCTGAACCCCTGCGCGCGGGGCTCGGCGGCGCGCTTCAGTGCATCGACTCGTACTTGGCCTGCAATTCCTCGGGCGACTCGACGAAGTCGGGGTGCTGCACGATGCAGTCGCTCGGGCACACCAGCTTGCACTGCGGCTCGTCTTCGGCGCCGACGCATTCGGTGCACTTCAGCGGGTCGATCACGTAGATCGGGTCGCCCACCGCGATCGCCTCGTTGGGGCACACGGGCCGGCAGGCGTCGCAGGCAGTGCAGTCTTCGTTGATCAAGAGGGCCATCGCGATCTCCTTTCGTTCGCTTCGACTTCAGCGGGCACTTGCGATGATGCCCGGGATGCTTGCAGGTTGGCTCCGGCGCTGCGGAACGCCGCGATGGCGTCGAGGTACTGCGCCTGGGCTTCGGGGCTCACCGGCGTGCCGCATTCGTAGCAGGCGCCGCTCATGCGGTCGAACCAGCGGCAGCCGCACGCGTCGCACGCCAGCTCCGGGGCACCGGCAGGGTTGAAAAAGATCACCGGCAGGCTCCCATGAACGCGAAGCCCAACGCGTCGAGCAGTTCGTCGAAACCGCGCTCTTCGAGCTGGCAACGCCGGCGCAGCATGTAGCAGACGATGCGGCCGCTGCGGATGTGCTCGCGCAGCACCGCGAACAGCGCCGCGTCGCTGCTGGCGCGGATCGCGTCGAGCGCCTCGTCATCGGCGGCCAGCGCGATGTCGGCGCCGCTCGCGGTGTAGCCGGGAAAGGCTTGTGCGCGCGCGGTCACGCCGCGCTCGCAGGCCTGCCACAGCAGCATCGTCTGTGGCGCGCTGCGCGCGACCAGCGCGATGCATGCGCCGGGATCGAGCGGATCGAACAGCTCGGCGTGCCGCACGGCCGCGGCCTGCCAGGCGGCGGCGGGCGGCAGCATCGCGGCCGCCTCGCGCGAGGCGCCTGCTGCGCAGGCCTGCGCACCATTCAAAGCCGCACCCCCAGCCGGAAGCCGTCCTGGATCGCCTGCTCGAGTCCGCGCGGCACCAGCGCGTCGCCGACGCCGTGCAGCTCGTCGATCATCCATTCGAACTCGTGCAGCAGCGCGTGCGCCGGCGCGACGCCGGCGGCCAGGATCACGCTGTCGGCCTCGACCAGCTTCTCGGCGCCCTTGGCATCGCGCACCGTGGCGCCGCGCGCATCGACCTTGACCAGTTGCGTCGACGTGAGGCAGGCGATGCCCAGCTCCTCGACCCACGACGCATGGCGCCACTTGAACGACGGCTTCACGTCGCCGGCGATGCGCTTGCCGGCCTCGATCACCGTGACCTCGGCGCCGCGGTGCTTGCGCAGCGATTCGGCCAGCGTCAGGCCGATCTTGCCGCCGCCGACGACGACGACGCGCGGCCCGGCCAGCTGCACGCGGCCGTGCGCGACCGCCATCGCATCGAGCAGGCGCTCGGCGCCCTCGATGTGCGCGAAGCGGCCGCGGTCGATGTGCGCGCCGGCGGCGACCACGCAGACGTCGTACTGGTGCAGCACGCTGCGCATGAATTTGGCGTGCACCTCGGTGTTCAGCCGCAGCTCGATGCCGAGCTTGCGTGCCATCACCTCGTAGTGCGACACCACCGACAGCAGGTCGTCGGGTCGTGCCAGGTCGTTGTTGCCGAAGGCGAGCAGGTTGCCGCCGATGCGCTCGGCCTTGTCGAATACGGTGACGTCGTGGCCGCGCTTCTTCGCGGTGATCGCGCACTCCATGCCCGCGGGGCCGGCGCCGATCACCATGATCTTCTTCTTCACCGCCGCCGGGGTGACGTGGTACTCGGGCTCGACCTCGTGGCCGAGCGCCGGGTTCATCGTGCAGGTGTAGGGCAGGTCGCGGAACAGGCGCGACAGGCAGTTGAGCGAGCCGATGCAGCGGCGCACCTCGTCGAGCCGGTCTTCGGCGGCCTTGTGGATCAGCTCGGGGTCGGCCAGCAGCGGGCGGCAGACCTCCCAGTAGTCGAACACGCCGTCGCGCAGGCAGGTGTCGGCCATGCGCGGGTCGGGCAGCCGGTTGCCGAACGTGATCAGCGTGTTGGGGAACAGCTTCTTGGCGCGCTCGGACAGGTAGTTCCAGTGGCCGGGCTCGATGTCGCGCCCGATCGACGACTCGGGCGCCTCCTGCCAGCCGACGGTGACGCTGATCATGTCGACACCGACGTCGACCGCCTGCTGCATCAGCTCGAAGCACTCGTCTTCGGTGTTGCCGCCCCACTTGTCCATCAGCTCGGCGCCGTTGAGCCGCACCACCAGCGGGTGGCCGGGGGTGGCCTGCTTGATGGCGTCGATCAGCTCGCGCATGAAGCGGCCGCGGTTGACGATCGAGCCGCCGTATTCGTCGCTGCGCTGGTTGGTGAAGCGCGAGTTGAAATTGGCCAGCAGGTAGCCCATGAAGCTGGTGACCTCGGTACCGTCGAAGCCGGCGCGGATCGCGCGCTGCGCGGCCTGCGCGTGCTGGCCGATGCAGTGGCGGATCTCGTCCTTGGTCATCACCTTGGCCGGGCGAAAGTGCGGCAGCGTTTGCGGCACGTCGGACGGCTGGATGCAGTAGCCCAGGTCGATGCCGCCGTAGCGCCCGGCGTGCAGGATCTGCTGGATCGCCATCGCGCCGTTGGCCTTGATGTCGGCGGCGATGCGCTCGAACTGCGGCAGGAACTTGTCGTCGAACAGCGCCACCTGGCGAAAGTAGCCTTTGCCCTCGCCGAGCGGGTCGGGGTACGCGCCCTGGTTGGTGATCATGCCGCAGCCGGTGCGCGCGATCACCTTCATGCGCGCGATCTCGCGCTCGGTGACGAAGCCGTCGCGCGTGTTGTAGTTCGAGACGCAGCACGCGCCGTACTTGACGCGGTTCCTGACCTCGAAGCGACCGAATCGCCCCGGCGCGAACAGGTGCGGGAGTTTGGTTTCGCCCGGCTTCATTCTCTCTCCCGCAGCGTGCGCTGCATCGGACTCAGGCGGCGGCTGCTTCCAGCTCCTTGAGCTTGGCGTGGCGGTACGCGCCCCAGATCGCCGCGCCGATCGCGCCGGCGTGGATCGAGTCGGGGTGCGACATCGCCTGCACCTGCACCTTCTCGTTGGCCATCTCTTCCTGGATCGCGGCCAGCAGCCCGGTGTCGAGCGCCAGGCCGCCGGTGAGCAGCGCGGCGCCGCTCTTGACGCCGGTGACCTTGAGCAGCTTGACGATGCGCGAGGCCATCGACAGGTGGATGCCCTTCAGGATGTCGGGCGTCGCGATGCCGCGGCTGACCATGTTGATGACATCGGTCTCGGCGAGCACGGCGCAGATCGAGCTGACCTTCTCCGGATCCTTCGAGGTCTTCGACAGCGGGCCGATCTCCTCCACCGCCACGCCGAGGTAGCGCGCGATGTTCTCGAGGAACTGCCCCGACCCCGACGCGCACTGGCTGGTCATCTTGTACGACAGCACCTTGCCGCGCTCGTCGACCGAGATCGCGCGGCCGTTGAGCGCGCCGATGTCGACCACCGCGCGCGCCTCGGGCGCGAGGAACACGCCGCCGCGCGCGTGCGTGGTCATCGAGTAGAAGTGGCCGGTGGCGAACTTGACGTTCTCGCCCTCGCCGGTGGTGGCGATGTAGTCGACATCGTTGGGTGCCAGCCCCGCGTCGGCGAGCACGCCGTCGCGGCCTTCGGCGGCCAGCGTCATCGGGTCGCGGCGGCGGATGCGCTCGCAGCGCTTGGCCAGCCACGTCGGCTTGCCCTGCTCGTCGAACGAGAACAGCACCGACTTGACGGCACCCGAGCCGATGTCGATGCCGATGGTGTGGATGGGTTTCATGCCAGTGCCCTCCCGGCCGCCCGGGGGGCGCTGAGCCCCCTCGGGGGGCAGTGAACGAAGTGAGCTTGGGGGTTCATCATCTTGCCTCCGCAGTCTTGCCTTCTTCGACGACCGCGCGCCACGCGAACGTGGCGCCGCCCAGCGCGCCGGTGTAGATCGAGTCGGGGTCGATGTTGAGCCGCAGCTCGCCGTAGTTCTCGGTCACCAGCTCCTTGAGCGCCTTGACCGCGGCCTCGTTCTTGGCCACGCCGCCGGTGAAGGTGAACTCGTTGCGGATGCCGCCCGAGCGCGCCAGGATCGACATCGCGCGCAGGATGATCGCGCGGTGCAGGCCGGCCATGATGTCTTCGCGCTTGTCGCCCAGGCTCAGCCGGTCGCGCAGCTCGGCGCCGGCGAACACCGTGCAGGTGCTGTTGATGCGGATCGTCTTGGTCGACTTCATCGCCAGCGGCCCCAGCTCGTGCAGGCCCATGTTCATCTCGTCGGCGATGTAGCCGAGGTAGCGCCCGCAACCGGCGGCGCAGCGGTCGTTCATCTGGAAGCTCTCGACGATGCCGGCCGGGTCGACCTGGATCGCCTTGGTGTCCTGGCCGCCGATGTCGAGCACGGTGGCCGTGCTCGGGTACATCACGTGCGCGCCCAGGCCGTGGCACAGGATCTCGCTGCGGATGTGCTCCTTGGAGAACGGCAGCCGCGCGCGGCCGTAGCCGGTGCCGACGACGTAGGTCTCCTCCATCTCGGTGTCGAGCACGCCCTTGATCGGCGCCTCGACCTGCGCGCGCCGCGACGCGGTGTCGGGCAGCGCGATGAAGGTGTGCTCGAGAGCAGACAGCAGGTGGCGGCGCATCGAGTCGCCGTAGACGCGATTCTCGACCTCGATGATCGAGCGGTCGAACAGGTTGAGCAGGAAGTCGTAGCGCAAGCCCATCGACTTGGCCACCGCCTCGCCGGCGGCGAGGTACTGGCTGCCGGCGATGTCGCGGAAGAAGTCGCTCTTGCGCTTGGCGCCGGGCGCGAACAACTCGGGCGCCTCGTGCTTGAGCTGCTTGAACACCACGCCGAGCGCCTCGGCGATCGCCGGCCCCGCGTCGCCGAAGTTGGTCTTCTCGAGGTTGCGGTGGCAGGTGGCCTCGAGGTCGTCGAGCTGTTCGAGGTACTGCTCGGCGCGGAAGTCGCGCTCGAGCTGGCCGATGAAGCTGTCGAGGTGCCCGTTCAGCGCCTTGGACTGCGTGAGCGCCTGACGAAAGAGCTGAAAGCGCCCGGCCAGCATCGCCTCCTGCTTGGCCACCGCCGCGGCGGTGTCGTAGTTGGAGCGCGAGTTGGTGATGCCGCGGCCGAGCACGTTCTGGTGCTCGTCCATCACCACCGCTTTGGTGGTGGTCGAGCCGAGGTCGATGCCGATGAAGCAACGCATGTGTGGGTCTCCCGTGTCTTCAATTCGCCTGGATAGGGATGATCGGGTTGCCGCCGGGGCCCGTCGGCACGGCGTGGCCGTAGGTGCGCTTCTGCTTGATCATCTGAAAGTAGCTCTCGAGCCGGTTCTTCACGTTGGCCGCCGAGAAGTAGCGCGGGTCGACGAGGTCGGTTTCGATGAACGCCGCGGGCTTGCCGGTGCGCTTCTCCACCTCGCGCAGCAGCAGCAACTGGCCGGCCGAGAAGCTGTTGCAGCTCTTGATCGAGTTGATCAGCAGGCCGTCGGCCTGGTACTCGTCCATGTAGTTGCACAGGATGTCGACGCGCCCGGGCAGGCTGTGGTTGGTGTAGCAGCCCAGGCAGTACTCGGCCAGCGACTCCAGCGGGTTCTCCGGGTCGTGCCGGAAGCCGAAGTCGTACAACCCGCCGACCTTGGCATAGGTGGACGACACCACCACCGCGCCTTCTTCGTAGAACATCTTCCAGAAGTCGCGGAAGCTCGTCCAGTTGGGCGGGCCCTCGACGATCAGGCGGTACTTCTCCTCGCCCATGTCGCCGTCGGGCGTGACCGGGCCCTTGCCGAGGCGGATGCGCTCGTCGATCTCGTTGCGCAGCACCCGGTAGTACTCGGTGGCCTCGGGCGTGCCGCGGAAGGCGGTGAAGATCGGGCCGATGTAGTAGACGCTGCCGAAGTACGCGTCGATGGGCGACGGCTTCAGCTTCGCGCTCTCGAGCACCCAGACCAGATCGTCCTCGGCACGGGCGGACTCGCGCATGTACCCGCGGAGGCGGTCGATGTCGAACTTGACCCCCGAGACCTGCTCGAGCTTCGGGATCACCTCCTCCTTGAGCTGCTTGACGATGTAGTCCCGCATGCTCTTGGTCGTCTCGCCGTCGCCCTGGT
>DASURM010000042.1:0-5602 GCA_036280035.1 Burkholderiaceae bacterium
GCGCGCTGCTGAAGAACACGATCTGCCTCACGCGCGGCGACGAGGCGTTCGTCTCGCCGCACATCGGTGGCCTCGACGACGCCGCGACCTGCGCCGCGCTGGCCGAGATGGTCGAGCACCTGTGCGCGCTGCTCGACGTGCGGCCGCAAGTGGTGGCGCACGACCTGCATCCGGACTTCTTCAGCACGCGCTTCGCGCTGCAGTTCGCGCAGCAACACGAGCTGCCGCTACACGCCGTGCAGCACCACCACGCGCACGTGGCCGCCGTCGCCGCCGAACACGGCGTCGACGAGCCGCTGCTCGGCCTCGCGCTCGACGGCGTCGGCCTCGGCGACGACGGCACCGCCTGGGGCGGCGAACTGCTGCGCGTCGACGGTGCAGGCTTCGAGCGCCTCGGCCACGTGGCGACGATCGCGCTGCCTGGCGGCGACGCCGCGGCGCGCGAACCCTGGCGCGTCGCCGCCGCGGTGCTGCACGCGCTCGGCCGCGGCGACGAGATCGCGCAGCGCTTCGGCGATCAGCGCGGCGCCGCCGCGGTGGCGCAGATGCTCGTGCGCGACTTGCGCTGCCCGCGCACGTCGAGCCTCGGTCGGTGGTTCGACGCTGCGGCCGCGCTGCTGCGCGTGCGCCTGCGCAACGCCTACGAGGCGCAGGCGGCGATGCAGCTCGAGGCGTTGGCCTCGGCGCGCGCACCGGCGTGCGACGACGTGCTGGCCGGCCTCGTGCCGCTACGCCAAGACGGCACGCTCGACCCGCTGCCGCTGCTGGCGCGTCTGGCCGACGAGGGCGACGCCGAGCGCGGCGCGACGCTGTTCCATCACGCGCTGGCCGCCGCGCTGGCGCGCTGGGTGGTCGCGGCGTCGCGATCGACCGGCCTGCGCACGGTGGCGCTGTCCGGCGGCTGTCTGCTCAACGCGCTGCTGGCGCGGCTGCTGGAGACGCACCTGACGGCTGCCGGCCTGCGCGTGCTGCAGGCGCGGCAGGCGTCGCCCGGCGATGGCGGCCTCTCGCTCGGCCAGGCCTGGGTCGCGCTGTGCCGCCCGGCCGCGGGGGGCTGAAGCCGTGTGCCTGGCGATTCCGGTGCGCGTGGTCGAGCGGCTCGACGACACCCGCGCGGTCGTCGACCTCGACGGCGTGCGCAAGACGGTCTCGCTTGCCCTGGTCGACGACGTGCAGGTCGGCGACTACGTGATCGTGCACGTCGGCCACGCGCTGGCCAGGCTCGACCCCGCCGAGGCCGCGCGCACGCTGGCCCTGTTCGCCGCTGCGCCGGCAGGGCCCCGCACATGAAGTACATCGACGAGTTTCGCGACGGCGCGCTCGCGCGGCGCATCGCTGCGGCGATGGCCGCCGAGGCCGACCCCCGCCGGCGCTATGTGTTCATGGAGTTCTGCGGCGGCCACACGCACGCGATCTCGCGCTACGGCATCGGCGACCTGCTGCCGCCGCAGGTGCGCATGGTGCACGGCCCGGGCTGCCCGGTGTGCGTGCTGCCGATCGGTCGCCTCGATCTCGCGCTGCAGCTGGCACTGCAGCACCGCGTCGTGCTGTGCACCTACGGCGACTGCCTGCGCGTGCCGGCCAGCGGCGGGGTCTCGCTGCTGAAGGCCAAGGCGCGCGGCGCTGACGTGCGCATGGTCACCTCGCCGGCCGACGCGCTGGCCATCGCGCGCGCCGAGCCCGCGCGCGAGGTGGTGTTCTTCGCGATCGGTTTCGAGACCACGGCGCCGCCCACCGCGCTGGTGATTCGCGACGCCGCGCGCGAGGGCCTGGCTAATTTCAGCGTCGTCTGCAACCACGTGCTGACGCCGGCAGCGATCACGCACATCCTGGAGTCGCCCGACGTGCGACGGCTCGGCACGCTGCCGCTCGACGGCTTCGTCGGTCCGGCGCACGTGTCGACGGTGATCGGCAGCCGGCCGTACGAGTTCTTCGCCGAGGAGTACGGCAAGCCGGTGGTGATCGCCGGCTTCGAGCCGCTCGACGTGATGCAGGCGATCCTGATGCTGATGCGCCAGGTCAACGACGGCCGCGCCGAGGTCGAGAACGAGTTCAGCCGCGCCGTCACGCGCGACGGCAACGTCAAGGCGCAGGCCCTGGTGGCCGAGGTGTTCGAGCTGCGGCGCTCGTTCGAGTGGCGCGGCCTGGGCGAGGTGCCGTACAGCGCGCTGCGCATTCGCGCGGCCTTCGCGGCCTACGACGCCGAAGCGCGGCACCGCCTCGTCGCGCGCGCAGTGGCCGACAACAAGGCCTGCGAGTGCGGCGCCATCCTGCGCGGGGTCAAGCAGCCGCGCGACTGCAAGCTGTTCGGCACCGTCTGCACGCCGGAGAACCCGATCGGCTCGTGCATGGTGTCGTCCGAAGGCGCCTGCGCCGCCTACTACAGCTACGGGCGCTGGCGCGACGTTGCGGTGGTCGCAGCATGAGCGCAGTGTGGAGGGCAGTCTGGTGAGCCCGGTACGCGAAGGCTACGTGCGGGCGCTCGACCTCAAACACGGGCGGGTCGACCTGTCGCACGGCGCGGGCGGCCGCGCGATGGCGCAGCTGATCGACCAGCTGTTCGCCGCGGCCTTCGACAACGAGTGGCTGGCGCAGCGCAACGACGCGGCGCTGCTGCCGCGGTGCGACGGCCGCATCGTCGTCTCGACCGATGGCCACGTGGTGTCGCCGCTGTTCTTTCCCGGTGGCGACATCGGCTGCCTGTCGGTGCACGGCACGATCAACGACGTCGCGATGCTCGGCGCGCGGCCGCTGGCGCTCTGCGCCGGCTTCATTCTCGAGGAGGGGCTGCCGCTGGCCGACCTCGAGCGCATCGTCGGCTCGATGGCGCGCGCGGCGCGCGACGCCGGCGTGCCGGTGGTCACCGGCGACACCAAGGTCGTCGAGGCCGGCAAGGGCGACGGCGTGTTCATCACCACCACCGGCATCGGCGTCGTGCCGCCGGGCATCACCCTCGGCGGCGACCGCGCCCGGCCCGGCGATGCGATCGTGCTGTCGGGGTCGATCGGCGACCATGGCATGGCAGTGATGTCGCAGCGCGAGGCGCTCGCCTTCGGCAGCGAGATCGTCTCCGACAGTGCGCCGCTGCACGGCCTCGTGGCGGCGATGCTGGAGGCCGTGCCCGATGTGCGCGTGCTGCGCGACCCGACGCGCGGCGGGCTGGCCACCACGCTCAACGAGATCGCCGCGCAGTCGAACGTCGGCATGCTGATCGACGAGGGCGCGATCCCGGTGCGCAGCCAGGTGCAGGCGGCGTGCGAGTTTCTCGGCCTCGACCCGCTGTACGTCGCCAACGAGGGCAAGCTGGTCGCGGTGGTTCCCGCCGCCAGCGCCGACGCGCTGTTGCGCGCGATGCGCGCTCAGCCGCTGGCGCACGAGGCGGCGCTGATCGGCCATGTGGTCGACGATCCGCACCGCTTCGTGCAGATGCGCACGCGCTTCGGGGGCCGGCGCGTCGTCGACTGGCTCAGCGGCGACCAGCTGCCACGCATCTGCTGAAGGGCCATGCGCATCCTGTTCCTGACCCGCAGCTTCAACGGCCTGACGCAGCGGCTGTACCTCGAGCTGGCGGCACGCGGCCACGAGTTGTCGGTGGAGTTCGACATCGCCGACACGGTGGCCGAGGAGGCCGTGGCGCTGTTCCGGCCGGCGCTGGTGATCGCGCCGTTCCTGCGCCGCGCGATCCCCGAGCGGGTGTGGCGCCAGGTGCCATGCTTCGTCGTCCACCCGGGCATCGTCGGCGACCGCGGGCCTTCGGCGCTCGATTGGGCGATCGCCGACGGCGTCGGCCAATGGGGCGTCACGGTGCTGCAGGCGATCGCCGAGCTGGACGCCGGGCCGGTGTGGGCGAGCCAGACCTTCGCGATGCGACCTGCCTCCAAGTCGAGCCTGTACCGGCGCGAGGTCACCGATGCCGCGGTGCGCGCGGTGCTGGCGGCGCTGCAGCGCTTCGAAGCCGGCGCCGGCGCGCTCGACGCCGCGCCGGGGGGCGGGCATTGGCGGCCGCTGATGACACAGGACCAGCGCAGGATCGATTGGCAACGCGACGACAGCGCGACCGTGCTGCGCAAGATCCGGGCCGCCGACGGCGCGCCGGGCGTGCTCGATGCGCTGTTCGGTGTGCCCTGCCATCTGTTCGACGCCCATCCCGAGGCGTTGGCGACGTCGGCGCATGTGCCCGGCGATGTGATCGCGCGGCGCGACGATGCGCTGTTGCGCGTCACCATCGACGGCTGCGTCTGGATCGGCCAGGTGCGCCGCGCCGACGTCGAACGCGGCATCAAGCTGCCGGCGGCGCAGGCCGTTGCCGGCGAGGCGCTCGCGCTTCCCGAGTGGCCGCTGGCGATCGACTCGCCGATCGATGCCGGCTGGCGCGAGATCCGCTACGAAGCCAGCGGCGGCGTCGGCACGCTGCACTTCGACTTCCACAACGGCGCGATGTCGACGCGCCAGTGCAGGCGCCTGATCGAGGCGCTGCAAGTCGCGCTCGCCAGGCCCGAGCGCGTGCTGGTGCTGATGGGTGGCGAGGAGTTCTGGAGCAACGGCATCCACCTGAACGTGATCGAGGCCGCCGACAGCCCGGCCGACGAGTCGTGGCGCAACATCGAGGCCATCGACGACCTCACGCGCACGCTGATCGGCGCCACCGACAAGCTGGTGATCGCCGCGCTGCAGGGCAACGCCGGGGCTGGCGGCGCCTTCGTGGCGCTGGCCGCCGACCGCATCTGGGCGCACCGCGCCGTCGTGCTGAACCCGCACTACAAGAACATGGGCAACCTCTACGGTTCGGAGTACTGGACCTACCTGCTACCGCGCCGGTTGCAGCCCGAGAGCGCCGGCTCGGTGATGCAGGCGCGGCTGCCGCTGGCGGCCGCCGATGCGTTGCGCGTGGGCTTCGTCGACGCGGTGTTCGGCGACGACCGCCGCGACTTCGTCGCGCAGGTGCACGCGCGTGCGCGGGCGCTGGCCGAAGGCCCCGAACTGGGCGACCTGATCGCGGCCAAGCGCCGCCGTCGCCGTGACGACGAGGCGGTCAAGCCGCTGGCAACCTACCGGCGCGAGGAGCTGGCGCAGATGCAGCGCAACTTCTACGGCTTCGACACCAGCTACCACGTCGCGCGCTCGAACTTCGTCCATCACGTCGCGCCGTCGTGGACGCCACGCCATCTGTGCGTGCACCGACGCATCACTCCACAGCAGAAAGGGCTCCGATGAGACTCCTCGCCATCGTCACTGTCGCGCTCTCGGCGCTTGCCGCCTCGTCCTGGGCCGGTACGCCGGCCGAGGATCTGATCGGCTCGAACAAGTGCACCAAGTG
Organism: Burkholderiaceae bacterium; assembly: GCA_036280035.1. Classification (GTDB taxonomy): domain Bacteria; phylum Pseudomonadota; class Gammaproteobacteria; order Burkholderiales; family Burkholderiaceae_C; genus JAEUPI01. Next base: position 5,318 of record DASURM010000042.1, read on the forward strand.
CCACACGTCGAAGACGACCAAGAAGGGGCCGTCGTTTGCCGACGTCGCGGCCAAGTACAAGGGTCAGGCCGGGGCCGAGGCCAAGATCGTCGAGATGCTGAAGACCGGCGGTGCCGACTCGCACGACAAGGTGGCCGGCAGCGACGCCGAGCTGAAGGCGATCGCCGCCGCGGTGCTGGCGACCAAGCCTGCGCAACCCTGAGGTGCTCAGATCGCAGGTGCGGCCGGGCGCGCAGCCTCGCCCGCCGGCCGCGGCTCGGGCACCAGGCGCGGTTCGGCGCCGAG